>NZ_CP157804.1:1202500-1502500 GCF_040112705.1 Flagellimonas sp. MMG031 | reverse complement strand
CTTTAATGGTGGACGCGAGGAGCCTTTCGAGGGCGAACAACGGATTCTTTGCCCATCACCCAAGGTAGCCACATACGACCTTCAGCCAGAGATGAGCGCTTATGACATTCGGGATGCCATCATTCCCGAGCTCAAAAAAGGGGAAGCCGACTTTGTATGCCTCAATTTTGCGAATCCTGACATGGTAGGCCACACCGGGGTTATGGAAGCAGCCATCAAAGCGTGTGAAACGGTTGATGAATGCGCGAAGGACGTTATTACGGCCGGATTGGAAAACGGTTATTCCACCATTGTAATTGCCGACCACGGTAACTGCGACACCATGATCAATCCTGATGGCAGCCCCAATACGGCACATACCACCAATCCAGTTCCTCTGATTTTGGTGGACAAGGACATCAAGGAAGTACAAAATGGCGTTCTGGGGGATATTGCCCCGACCATACTAAAAATGTTGAACGTTCCACAACCCGAAGCCATGACCCAAAAACCATTGGTTTAGGTCAAATACCTTTAAATCGATAGAATCAATTTATCTTTGCCGCATGATCAAAGTAAAAACAGCAGAGGAAATTGAGTTGATGCGCGAAAGCGCATTGGTCGTATCCCGTACCTTGGGTATGTTGGCCAAAGAAATAAAGCCCGGTGCCAACCCCTTGAAGTTGGATAAAATGGCCGAGGACTTCATTCGGGAACAAGGAGCTGAACCTGGCTTTTTAGGGATGTACGATTTTCCGAACACGCTCAACTGGAGCCCTAATGCCCAAGTGGTACATGGTATTCCCGGAAATGAGCCCCTCAAGGAAGGTGATATCATTTCTGTGGATTGCGGTGCCCTAAAAAATGGCTTTTATGGAGACCATGCCTATACCTTTGAAGTAGGCGAGGTAGCAGAAGAAACCAAAAAACTGCTCAAAGTCACCAAAGAATCGCTTTACTTGGGAATAAGGGAATTCAAATTGGGGAACCGCGTGGGCGATGTGGCCTATGCTATTCAAAAATATACCGAAGACCACGGCTATGGTGTTGTCCGGGAATTGGTGGGTCATGGTTTGGGCCGTGAACTGCATGAAGACCCCCAAATGCCCAATTATGGCAAAAGAGGACGAGGCAAAAAATTTGTCAACGGAATGGTGGTTGCCATTGAGCCCATGATCAACATGGGGACCAAACGTATTAAGCAATTAAGGGATGGCTGGACCATTTTGACTGCCGATGGCAAACCAAGTGCCCACTTTGAACACGATGTTGCCCTGATTGACGGAAAACCAGAACTGCTGTCCACTTTCCAATACATTTACGAAGCTTTGGGCATCACCAGTGATGAAGAGGATGAGTTTCGCAGTAAGAAGTTGGTGCTGTAGTGATCAGTAATCTTTATATTGACACGAATTTCACCAATTTCTCAAATAAATGTCCCAAATCATTTATAAAAACGAATCCTACTTTTTGATTGGTTTGTGCATGGATGTTCACAGTGAGCTAGGCAAAGGATTCAGTGAAGCAGTTTATTGCGATGCCCTTGAAATTGAATTAAAGTCCAATGGCGTTCCATTCCAAAAAGAAGTAAAATTTGACATCATCTACAAAGGTGAAAAGCTAATGCATCACTATTATGCAGATTATTTGGTGGACGGTAAAATCATCTTAGAGCTTAAGGCCGTCGAAAAAATCACCAGTGGACATATCAAACAAACATTGAATTACTTGGCAGCATCAAAAATGAAACTAGGATTAATTATAAACTTTGGTGAAGATAGTTTAACCTATAAAAGAGTAATATTACAATCCAATTAGAGGAAATTCGTGTAATTCGTGTCAAACATCTTTAAATATTTTCTGAATCTAATCCCTCGTCCTTTACTCATCCGATTAAGCTATTGGGTGCGGCCGTTGATTGCCCTTTCCCTAAAGGGAAAAACATATACCGACCCCATCGATGGAAAAAGTTTCAGGAAGTTTTTGCCTTACGGATACGAAAATCCTCGTGAAAACGTCCTCTCCCCCTCTACCTTATCCCTGGAAAGGCATCGACTCTTGTGGCTCTATCTCAAAAATGAGACAGACTTCTTTACCAGGCCCATAAAGCTGTTACACTTTGCACCCGAGCAGGCCTTTTATCAGCGCTTTAAAAAGTTGGACCATATTACCTACACTACTACTGATCTGAATTCGCCTTTGGCCGATGTAAAAGCTGATATTTGCCACTTACCTTTTGATGAGGACACGTTTGATGTCATCTTATGCAACCATGTGCTGGAGCATATCCCCGATGACACCAAAGCCATGCAGGAGCTTTACCGTGTGATGAAACCGGGAGGTTGGGGCATATTCCAAATTCCGCAGGACCTGAAAAGAGAGCAAACCTTTGAGGACAATACCATTACCGACCGAAAGGAGCGGGCACGGATTTTCGGTCAGTACGACCATGTACGCATTTACGGAAGGGATTATTTTGATAAGCTTCGTAGTGTAGGCTTCAGCGTTGAAGAAGTGGATTACACCAATACACTTCCAAAGGAAGATGTAGAAAAGTACCGTTTGGCCAAGGGGGAAATCATCCCGCTGGTAAAAAAGTGATTATTGCTTGACCAAGGCTTCAAAGCCAGGGGTAAAAAACTCTTGTGTTGCCCCATTTTTGTCCAAATAGATGATATAGGCTTCAAGTTCGTCATGATTCTGAAGTACATCCTTTGATTCTTCCAGATCCAACGCCATAAAAGTAGTGGCATAAGCATCGGCCATGGCACAGGTCTTAGCAACAACGCTTGTGGCCAATACATTGGAATTTTTGGTATATCCCGTTTTTGGGTTAATGGTATGCACAAACTTCTCGCCCGTTGCCGGGTCTACCCTAAATTTTCGATAGTTTCCAGATGATGCCATGGCCACATCCTTTAGGGAAACGATTTGCTTGAGCTGGCGTCCTGTCTCCACTTGTGGGTCATCAATACCTACGGTCCATTGCTTTCCGGACACCAAATTGGTTCCCTTGGCCAAGACTTCGCCGCCAACTTCAACGAGATAATTCTTAATGCCTTTTTGGTCGAGCATAGCCCCCAATCGATCAATGGCATAGCCCTTAGCTACTGCGTTGAAGTCGAAACGAATGGATGGATGTTCCTTAGTTATGGTATTATCTGTATTCAGTTTCACTTTTTCCCATCCTACATATTGCAACAAGCTGTCCACACGAAGGCTATCGAGCTCTATCTGCTCCCCTGGTCCAAAGCCCCATGCGTTTGCCAAAACACCGATGGTAGGGTCAAAATAACCGTTTGAAGCCTTATGGACCTCGCTAGATACCTCAAAAACCTCCCTAAACATATCATCTACCTGAATGGTGGAGTCCCCAGCATTGATTTTTGAAATATCAGAATCAGGAATATAGGTGGACATGGACTGGTTAAGCACCTGAAACACCGAATCAATTTCTTGTTGGTAGTCCAACTCCTCATCCGCAATATAGATGATGGAGTAGGTGGTTCCCAAGGCATTGCCCCACGATTGGTTTTTGATGTGCTCTTTGGGTGTACAACTTGCCAAAAAAAGCACCATCAACACTAAAGTAATCGGTTTATGCTTCATCTATATTTCAATTAATCCTTGATAATCCACCACATATTCCTCGTTCAGATACAACGGCTCGGTCCTATCCGCCGCATTGGAAAGGCCCACGCCCGCAAAGTAGGTTCTTGCCTCGAACTTTTCTGCATGGTTCTTGACTTTCTGCATCAATTCCTTATCATATTCCCTGGGATTGAATGGAAATTCCACATTACGCACTACAATGAAGTGTAGTATCTTTTCTTTAAGACACACATATTGAGGATTTTTTTTGAGTTTACTGTTGATGGCCATAAACTCAAATCCATCCGCTTCCAGTTCCCGGCCCACAATGTTCATGGCCAAGTTATGAAGTTCCTGCTCTGTTAATTCTCTTCCCATACCTAACAAAAAAAACCGATGCTGGGAGCATCGGTTTGGTTTCACTTTACCTCTCGACAATGCTCGAGGTGGTATATTTTCTTGGTTTTTATCCACCAAAGTCATCAAATCTGATATTCTCATCTGGAATACCAAAGTCCTCGCCCATTTTTTGAACGGCCTTGTTCATCAATGGAGGTCCACAGAAATACAATTCGATGTCCTCAGGGGTTTCGTGATGGTTCAGGTAGTTATCGATAACGCAGTTGTGGATAAATCCAACAAATCCGTCGCCTTCCTCATCATTGATATCTTTCTTCACCTTCCAGTTATCCTCTTCCAATGGCTCAGAAAGTGCCATATAGAATTTAAAGTTGGGGAATTCCTTCTCCAATTGCTTAAAGTGGTCGATGTAAAACAGCTCTCTCTTGGAACGTCCTCCGTACCAATAGGTCACTTTTCTATCCGTTTTCAAAGTCTTGAACAAATGGTACAAGTGGGAACGCATCGGGGCCATACCGGCACCACCACCTACGTATAGCATCTCTGCTTCGGATTCGTTGATAAAGAATTCACCGAACGGACCAGAAATGGTTACAGGATCACCTTCTTTCAAACTAAAGATGTAAGAGGATGCAATACCTGGGTTTACGTCCATCCATCCGTTTTTGTTACGATCCCATGGTGGGGTCGCGATACGGACATTCAACATAATTTCTCTTCCTTCCGCAGGGTAAGAAGCCATGGAATAGGCTCTCTCAACCGTCTCAGGGTTCTTCATGACCAATGGCCACAAATTGAATTTATCCCACTCCGCTTGGAACTTGTCTGGAGTTTCATGCTCCTCCGGGTGAGCGGTGATATCGATATCCGAATATTTGACCTCACATGGAGGAATTTCAATTTGGATATATCCACCAGCCTTGTAGTTCATATCCTCTGGGATTTCCACTACGAATTCTTTGATGAAAGAGGCTACGTTATAATTACGCACTACTTTGGCATCCCATTTTTTGATACCGAACACCTCTTCTGGAATCGTAATTTCCATATCCTGCTTTACTTTGACCTGACAGGCCAAACGCGCTCCTTCTTGCAATTCCTTTTTGGAAAAATGAGGAGTTTCCGTAGGAAGCGCCTCTCCTCCACCGGATAGCACATGGCACTCGCACTGGATACAGGTTCCACCACCACCACAAGCGGATGGCAAGAATATTTTTTGATTACCCAAAGTGGACAACAACGATCCACCAGAACCCACTTCCAACTCCTTTTCGCCATTAATGGTAATGGTTACGGGGCCAGATGGTGATAATTTTTCCTTAGTGAACAGCAACAATGCCACCAACACTAACAACAAAACAAGAAATGCAACTACTGTTATTAAGATAGTACCTCCGGTACTTGCGGCTAATATCATCTTTTATTTGTTTAAGGCTTCGTTATAAGAGATTGCTTTTTCGTCTTCATCAATCTCTTTTTTAATTTCTTTTTCCTTTTGGGTCTCCACAGTGGTGTTTTGGGTCTCCTCTGGTGGTTCGTTATCCCCGGTAAGCATACCACCGAAGCTTTGGAACCCGATTCCCATCAAACCTGTTATGATAAAGGTAATGCCCAATCCGCGCAAGGGTGCGGGCACATTGGAGTAACGAATCTTTTCACGGATGGCGGCAATGGCCAAAATAGCCAAGAACCAACCAATACCGGAACTGATTCCGTAGTTCAATGCCAAACCGATGTTAGGGATATCCCTGGTCTGCATGAACAAAGACCCCCCAAGAATGGCACAGTTTACCGCAATCAATGGCAAAAAGATACCCAAGGAGTTGTACAAGGATGGAGAAAATTTCTCCACTACAATTTCTACCAGCTGAACCATCGTCGCGATAGTTGCAATAAAAAGAATGAAGGACAAAAAGCTTAGGTCATAATCGGCATATTCAGGACCCAACCATACCAAAGCTCCATCTTGAAGCAAATATTTGTCCAACAACCAGTTCAATGGTACGGTAACACCCAATACGAATATTACGGCTGCCCCCAAACCTACAGCTGTGGTCACTTTTTTGGATACGGCCAAATAGGAGCACATGCCCAAAAAGACCGCAAACACCATATTGTCTACGAAGATTGATCTAAAAAATAATTCTAAATGCTCTAACATGCTTCCTCAGTTTATGCTTCTTCAATTAATGCCCTGTTTCTGGAACGTTGCACCCATATAATGATTCCTACGACAATCAGCGCTGCAGGCGGTATGATCATAAAACCGTTGTTCTCGTATCCGATGGAGTACAATCCGGTTTTGGCGATGGGGTCTCCAAGAACTTTGATTCCGAACAATGTCCCGGAACCTAAAAGTTCCCTAAAGAAACCAACAATTACAAGGATAACTCCATATCCCAACGCGTTTCCGATCCCATCAAGAAAAGCTCTTCTTGGTCCGTTTCCGAGTGCGAATGCCTCAAAACGTCCCATGATGATACAGTTGGTAATGATAAGTCCAATAAATACGGACAAGGTTTTACTAAGGTCGTAAGCGAATGCCTTCAACACTTGATCCACAATAATTACCAAGGCGGCAACAACCACCAACTGGACAATAATCCTGATTTTGGAAGGGATAATATTCCTGATCAATGATATGACCACGTTACCTACTCCCATTACAAACAATACGGATATCGCCATCACTACCGAAGCTTTCAATTCTGCGGTAATCGCCAAGGCAGAACAGATACCCAATACCTGAATGGTAATGGGGTTGTTATCGGCCAACGGGTCTTTTATAAGATTTGCATCTTTTTTTGATAGTAGCGCCATATTAATTGGATCTAATAGTTTGTAAATAAGGTTTGTAAAGCTTCAAGCTCTCTTTGATCATGGCGCTTACCCCGTTTCCGGTAATGGTAGCACCTGCCAAAGCATCCACTTCATTGTCTTCTTTATTTTCGTTAAGGGGGTCATTGTTTCCTTTGGCCACCTGTACACCTTCATAAGTGTCCCCGTCCATTACGGATTCTCCTTTAAAGTCATCCATAAAGAAACGTTGGTTAATGTTGGAACCGAGTCCGGGTGTTTCTCCTTTGTGATCAAAAAAGACCCCTTTGATTTCCATATTCTCACCAACGGACATATATCCCCAAATAGCATCCCAAAGTCCTTTACCGTACATAGGGATGATATAATATTTCTCACCGTCCTTTTCTCCGACCAAGAGCGGAAGTTCTGCGTTTCCACCGCTTTTGGCTTCAGCGAGTGCCTTCTCTACGTTGATCAAATAGGCGTTGTCCCTTTCAACCACTTGGGAACCGTCCCATACCAATTGTTGGGTGATGTATTTTGAAAATGCGCCCTCTACCTCGGAAGTAGGCACAAAAGAAACATCTCCATCGCCTTCATTCTCATTGACACCCATGGCATAAAGGATGTTCTGTTGCTTTTCAAAGCGCACGTTCTCATCTATCATTGGCTTAAGGCCGGACGCAACAAAAGCAAGGAGCGATCCGACAACAACAACCATTAGCACTGCAAAAATTACAGTATAGCCATTCTTTTCTGTATTGACTGCCATAATTACGCTGTTTCCGTTTTTAGTGAATCAACCTCATCCGAAGCTTTGGGATAGATGGTTGCAGTTTTCAATCTCTTCAATCTCTTTTTGATATTGCCCTTGACCACGTAGTGGTCGATGGTAGGTGCAAATACGTTCATCAATAGGATGGCCAAGAATACGCCTTCTGGATATCCTGGGTTGAACACCCTAATCATGACGGACAGGAATCCGATGAAGAATCCGTAGTACCATTTTCCTTTATTGGTCTGTGAACCCGTTACCGGGTCGGTTGCCATGAAAACGATACCGAAAGCCAAACCTCCTACAATCAAATGCTGCCAGAAGGGGAAGCTCATCAAAGTGTAGAACTTGCTGTACTCGGGAAGCCATCCAGCGTCCACGATACCATTAAAGATAAGTCCCATGGCCAAGGCACCGATTACGGCACTCACCATGATGCGCCATGACGCTATCTTGGAAAAAATCAAGAAGAGTCCTCCCAAAAGAATCAACAAGGTAGATGTTTCACCCACTGAACCTGGGATAAATCCGTAGAACATATCAGCCAAGGAATAGGAATAGTCCGAGCCTTGCGCCAAGGACCCAAGAATGGTCTCTCCAGAAATGGCGTCGGCAGTACCTGCTCTTTCCACAGCTTCGTGCACCCAAACTTTGTCACCACTCATCCAAGTTGGATAGGCGAAGAACAAAAAGGCCCTAATCGTCAAAGCGGGATTTAAAATATTCATTCCGGTGCCTCCGAACACTTCCTTACCGATAACAACGCCAAATACAACGGCGACGGCCAACATCCAAAGTGGAGTATCAACCGGCACGATCAAAGGAACCAACATACCTGTTACCAAGTATCCTTCCTCTACTTCGTGTCCCTTGATTACGGCAAACAAGAATTCGATGGCCAAACCGACACCGTAAGAAACAATGACCAACGGCAATACGGTAGTAACTCCAACCCAGAAATTGTCCCAAGTCAAGAAATGCTCGAAAAGGGAGAAATTCTCAGGAAAACCGTTGATTGCCGAATAATGTTGATATCCTGCGTTGAACATTCCGAACAACAAACAGGGCACCAACGACAAAATAACGGTGTTCATGGTACGTTTCAAATCGTCAGCAGCACGAACGTGAGCCCCCGAATGGGTCGTTTCATTGGGAGTATAAAGAAAAGTATGCAGTGCGTTAAAGGCCGGGGCCATTTTTTTGCCCTGATACTTAAGTTTTAACTGATGTAATTTTTCTTTCAAAGCCATATTATCCTAATTCTTTTTGTAACAAATCCAATCCTTCCCTGATTATTTGTTGGTGCGGTTGTTTTGAAATACAGATGAATTCCGTCAAAGAGAAATCCTCAGGGGCCACTTCATAAAGGCCCAATTGTTCCATTTCGTCCAAATCCTTTACCATGCAGGCCTTTAACAATTGAAGCGGGTAGATATCCATTGGAAAAACCTCCTCATACCTTCCCGTTACCACGAAAGCCCTGTGCTCGCCATTGGTATTGGTATCTAAATCGTATTTCTTTTTGGGCTGCAACCAAGAAAAGGTCAGTGCCCTTGTGGACGATATTTTATCGAAAACCGGCTTGTTCCATCCAAAAAACTCATAATCGTCGCCTTCTGGAATGGCCGTAACCGTATTATTGTAGAAGCCCAAATATCCTTCAGTATTGGTTTTGGTACCTGTCAGCACATCGCCATTGATCAACCTGAACCTATCTTCCGTTACGCCGCTGGCATATAAAAAGGTAGAGATTTCAGCCCCGATCTTGGTCCTGTAGTATTTCGGTGCTTTGATTACGGAACCAACCAACGCAACTATTCGCTCAGCATTGAATTTACCGGTCAGCAAAAGCTCACCCAACATCACAACGTCCTGTGGTGAAAGGGTCCAAACCACCTCACCCTTGTTGATGGGGTCTATTTTATTTATTTGTGTACCTACCAATCCTGCTGGGTGTGGACCTGTGATTCTATGAAGCTCAACTCCTTTTAAATCAACAAAAGGTGACCTTGCATTGCCCTTCCCAACTGTAACATGGATTTTTCCAGGGGTCATTTTACTCAATCCCATTATTGCAGCTTGGATTTCCTGCTCCTTGCCCCTTAAGGCAAAATCCGGGTCGGCCTCCAAAGGAGCCGTGGAATAGGCGGAAATAAAAATAGCTTTGGGAGTGGCATTGGGATCAGCGATCACATCGTAAGGTCTTTGCTTGATAAAGGGCCATCCACCACACTGTAAAAGGTAGGATTTAATGGCCTCACCATCGGCCGTATCCAAATCCGGCACCTTGTTGATCATGTATTGCTGTTCCTTATCGGCAAGAATCTTTAGCGTTAAGATTCGCCTCCTAGCCCCCCTAACGATTTCCACAAGTTCTCCGCTGACAGGGGAAACGAAGTGCATGTCTTCGTTGTTCTTGTTATAAAAGATGGGCTCGCCCGCTTTTATCTCTTCGCCTTCCTTAATCAACATTTTTGGAGTGATTCCGTGGAAATCATCTAAGTTCAGGGCATATACGTTACTCGCAACGGCATTGGCTATAGTCTGCTCTGCTGCCCCGACGAGGTTGATGTTCAACCCCTTTTTAATCCGGATGTCTTTAGACATATTATTGTAGACCTTAGGTTATCAAAATCGAACGCAAAAATAGCACTAAAAGGATTGTTTTCATAATAATTAACTATAAAATTGGGATTATAACGAGCTTACTTCATCGAGCACAGTTTTTGTTTAACTTTACCACAAAATAGTGTCCCAGATGCGTTTAACCTACATTTTAGTTCTTTTCGGTTTGATGGCCCAGCCAACTTTTGGCCAAGTGATGGAGGAGGTGGAGCCACCGGAGAATATCAAATCGATTGTTTTCAAGGGGCCGACGGAAGATCAATTTCCCGTCATCCAACTGGGCGAGCCCATCACCTTGGAGTTCGACGACCTGATGGCCAATGAACAGGACTACTATTACAAAATCTTTCATTGCGATTACGATTGGACACCATCCCAATTGTTAAAATCCCAATATCTGGACGGGGCGGACAACCAGCGTATTATCGACTACGAAAACAGCTATACCACACTACAGCCCTATTCCAACTATCGACTCACCATTCCCAATCAAAACGTGAGGTTAAGGGTTAGCGGCAACTACGTACTGGAGGTATACAACAGTTATGGCGACCTTCAGTTTTCCAGAAGGTTTGTGGTATACCGAAATGTGGTGAATGTGGCCGGTGTGGTAAAAAGGTCAAGGGACTTCAATTTCATCAACACCAAGCAAGTGGTGCAATTTACCATCAACACCGCTGGTTTCAACGTGGTCAATCCAAAGCGGGAAATCAAGGTGGCCATCATCCAGAACCACCAATGGCCCACGGCACTCTACAACATTCCACCCCAATTCACCATTGGTACCGAACTCGTGTATCGTTACAATGAAGAAACCAGTTTTTTCGGGGGCAATGAATACCTGAATTTTGACACAAAAGACCTCAGGTCGCCCACTTTTGCCATTTCCAAGATTGAAATGAGGGAGGTGTACCACCACTACCTGTTCACGAATCAATATCGTTTCGACCAGGAATACACCTACTTTCCTGATATCAATGGGGATTTTGTGGTCAGGACAATGCAAGGAGAGGATGTTTCCCGCGAAGCGGAATATTCCAAAGTGCACTTTAGTCTACCCTACAGTAACTTGATTGGATTGGATGATGTGTACGTCATCGGAAAGTTCAACAACTACGCACTTTCCGAGGAGAACAAGATGACCTTTAATGAAGAAAGCGGGAAATTTGAAGTGACCCTGCCCATTAAACAAGGGTTTTACAATTATAAATATGTAGTGCAGCGCGAAGACGGAACCCTAGAACCCAATTTGGTCAGCGGCAATTTCCATTTTACCGAAAACAACTATCTCATCTTGGTGTACTACCGTGATTTTGGTGAAATGTACGATAGTATAATAGGTATAGGCTCCGTAAACTCTCAAAATATCAGCAATTAATTATCTTTACCCTATCCTTATCTAAACTATATGGCCAAAAAGGGTGGGTTGATTACCAAAGGACGGTACGAACTGAAGTTCCGTGGCGTGGAGTGCTTAAACTGCGGCCACCCATTGGACATTAGTGACAGGTACTGCCCCAATTGCTCCCAGGCCAACAGCACCAAAAAACTAACGCTTAAGGATTTCTTGGACGAGTTCTTCTCCGGGCTGATCAACTACGACTCCAAACTGCTAAAAACCCTTTCCGCTCTTTTACTTAGGCCGGGTAGCATCACAAAGGACTATGTAAATGGCAAACGGATCACCTACACCAATCCTTTCCGCTTTTTGTTGAGCTTGGCCTTTCTCTACTTTTTGATGTTTACTTACAACAATAATTTTACGGGTTTGGACAAGGCCGCAAGGGAATTCGACGGGAATATTTATGGCGGCTCCCCGATCAGTTTTGATGTGGACTCCGGCAATTTTGAAGTGGACAGCACGGCGCTCGAAGAACAGTCCGATAAGACCAAAAACATGTTGGACTCCTTAAAGAAAACAAATCCCGGTGTTTTGCTGGGCATGAACAAGTTGGACTCCATCAAGAAGGCCGAC
Source organism: Flagellimonas sp. MMG031 (assembly GCF_040112705.1). Classification (NCBI taxonomy): domain Bacteria; kingdom Pseudomonadati; phylum Bacteroidota; class Flavobacteriia; order Flavobacteriales; family Flavobacteriaceae; genus Flagellimonas; species Flagellimonas sp. MMG031. The sequence goes on along the minus strand of NZ_CP157804.1, from coordinate 1,490,396 downwards.
CCAAAATTGTCCGAACAGCTCCAATACATGGACTCCATCGGGGTGTTTGTGCAAAGTGCACAGCGCAAAGAAAGGAAAAAGGATTCCTTGATGCAGGCGGACCCTGGGGCCTATTTTAAAAGTTTGGGGAATGGGTCCGGGCTGGAAAACTTCTCCAAAAAAGCGGAGTTTTTCGGCTATTTCATCAAACAGGACACGCTATATAGTTTTGATGAGGCGCGGGAAAAATATGGTGTGGAAGAAACCACGACCAACAAAATGGCCTTTAACTTTTCCAATAGCATCTGGAAGATTATGAGTTCGCCGGGAAGATGGATCAACAATACCATTTCCAAGCTTCCTTTCATCATATTTTTCTTTATGCCTGTGTTCACCGTGTTCATTTGGTTGGTGTACATCAGAAATAATAATACCTACACCGATCATCTTATCTTTAGTTTCCACAATCAATCGCTCTTATTTATCTTGCTCATCCTTAGCCTTACATTGGATACCATTTTCAACTGGAACAGCTCGGGAATCTTTTTGTTGATTTTTGGCATTTACCTGTACAAGGCCATGCGAAAATTCTACGGACAGGGAAGATTTAAAACTATTGTGAAATACATTTTCCTGAATACCATTTTCATGATATTGGCCTTTTTGACCATTATCGTGACGTTCACGGGAAGTGTCTTTACCTATAATTGATATGTTTACACAGGTCACTAAAGGAATCAAAGTTTCGGTCCGCACCACTTTTGAGGGCACTTTCTTCAAAAACTACAAGGTGCACTATGCGTTTGGCTACACCATTTGTATAGAAAACCTCAGCAAGGATACCGTACAGCTCACCGCAAGGCACTGGGATGTGTTCGACGCCCTTAAGGAAATGGAGACCATTGACGGCGAAGGTGTTATCGGCCGAAAACCAGTGATAAAGCCGGGTGGTTCCCATACGTACAGTTCAGGTTGCCTTTTGGCGTCGCCCGTAGGAGCCATGCGTGGTCACTACCACATGGTCAACTTTACCAACGCCAAGGAGTTTGAAGTGGACATTCCCACTTTCAAGTTTGCGGCGCCATTTGCGATAAACTAGTACGGGTCATTTTATATTCCCTACAGGTTTCACTACCTTTGATAGAATTGTAAAACACTAAAAAGACATTTCTATGGGAAAAGGATTTTTTCAAGTTCCGACGGCTTACAACGAACCTGTATTGAGCTATGCTCCAGGTTCTCCCGAACGAGAAGAAGTACTGAATCAATATAAGGCATTCTACAACCAAAAAGTGGACATTCCACTTTATATCGGTAGCGAAGATATAAAGACAGGCAACACCAAGCCACTCTCTCCTCCCCACGACCATAAGCACATATTGGGGCATTACCACTTGGCAGAAAAAAGTCATGTGGAGAAGGCCATTTCCAACTGTTTGGAAGCAAGAAAGCAGTGGGCCGACCTTACTTGGGAACAGCGCGCCGCCGTTTTTCTGAAGGCTGCCGAGCTGATTGCAGGACCCTACCGCCAAAAAATGAACGCCGCCACCATGCTGGGGCAATCCAAAAATATTTATCAGGCCGAAATCGACTCTGCTTGCGAAATTGTCGACTTTTTGCGTTTCAACGTAGAGTACATGTCCCAGATTTACGGGGAGCAACCCGAATCGTCCGAAGGCGTTTGGAACCGCGTAGAGTATCGTCCGCTGGAAGGATTTGTTTACGCCATCACCCCGTTCAACTTTACCGCCATCGCCGGAAACCTTCCCGCAAGCGCGGCCATGATGGGCAACGTAGTAGTTTGGAAACCAAGTGATAGCCAAATCTATTCCGCCAAAATCATCGTGGATGTGTTCAAGGAAGCTGGACTGCCCGACGGGGTCATCAACGTGGTGTACGGAGACCCGGTCATGATTTCCGATACCGTACTTGCCAGCCCAGATTTTTCTGGGATTCACTTTACCGGCTCTACGGATGTTTTTAAATCGCTTTGGAAACAAATAGGAAACAACATCCACAACTACAAAACCTACCCAAGAATTGTTGGCGAAACTGGAGGCAAGGATTTCATCATTGCCCACCCTACGGCAAAACCACAACAAGTGGCCACAGCCATTACCCGAGGGGCATTCGAGTTCCAAGGACAAAAATGTAGTGCGGCATCAAGGGTATATCTGCCCAAGTCCACAGCCAATGAAATCTTGGAATTGGTCAAAAAGGATATTGCTTCGTTCAACAAACCGGGGTCACCCGAGGACATGAGCAATTTTATTACCGCCGTGATCCATGAAGGCGCTTTCGATAAATTGGCGAAGTACATCGACAAGGCCAAAGAAGATAAAGATGCCGAGATTATTGCCGGAGGAAATTACGATAAATCCGTAGGTTACTTTATTGAGCCGACCGTAATCCTGACCACCAATCCACAGTACGAGACCATGTACACCGAGCTTTTTGGCCCTGTGGTCACCGTGTATGTGTATGAGGACAAAGACTGGAGCGAAACCTTGAAATTGGTGGACGGCACCTCTGAATATGGTTTGACGGGAGCTGTCCTATCAGGCGACCGCTACTCCATCGACGAAGCCACGAAAGCATTACAGAATGCAGCCGGTAACTTCTACATCAACGATAAACCTACAGGGGCCGTCGTGGGACAACAACCCTTCGGTGGAGCACGGGCTTCCGGAACCAATGATAAAGCCGGATCTATGCAGAACTTGCTCAGATGGGTTTCCCCTAGATTGATCAAGGAAACTTTTGTGACTCCTGAAGATTATCGATATCCATTTTTGGGATAACCTCAAAAACAATTAATTTAAAAGCCGTCATCAAAACATGACGGCTTTTTTTGTTCAACCTAATTCACTAGATACATGCCCAGACCCTATATTTTGGCCGAGACCAATTGGAAACACTTAAAAAACGAATCCTTCGACCTCGCCGTACTGCCCTGGGGTGCCACAGAAGCCCATAACTACCACCTCCCCTACGCCACCGATGTCATCGAAGGAACCTCAATCGCCGAGGAATCGGCACGTATTGCATGGGAAAAAGGGAGCAAGGTGGTTGTGCTACCTACCATTCCATTTGGGGTGAACACGGGGCAGTCGGATATCTACTTGGACATGAACCTGAACCCTAGTACCCAATTCGCCATTTTGAAGGACATCCTTACCGTGTTGGACCGTCAGGGCGTAAAAAAGTTCATGATCCTGAACAGTCATGGCGGAAACAATTGGAAAGCCATCGTGCGGGAATTGGGACTTCTTTTTCCTGAAATGTTCCTTTGCGTCACCAACTGGTTTAAACTCGGCAGTGAATCCGGGGTGTTTGAACTACCGGGAGACCATGCCGATGAAATGGAGACCAGCTTGATTCTGCACTTGACCCCTGAACTGGTATTGCCCAGAGAAGATTGGGGAAGCGGCAAGGAATTCAAGAACAAAATAAAAGCCTTTTCCGAAGGATGGGCCTGGACCGAACGCCCGTGGTCCAAAATAAGTGAAGACACCGGAGTCGGCGACCCAAGCAAGGCAACAGCTGAAAAAGGAGAAGTGTTCTTTAACATGGTCTGCGCCAAAATGGGACAACTTTTAGTGGATATCGCAGAAGCAGATATCAACACCTTGTACGATTAGCATATCTACCTGAAATACAAACCGTTGACCACCAAAAACCACAAGAATGATGACTCCAATGTAATTTATATGTAAATTTAACGTTAACTAATTGTAAACTAAATGTAATGTGTCTATCTTTACATTTTAAAATCAATTTGTTATGACAGCAGGAATAAACGCATGGGGAAAATTGATGATCAAAAAGTATCAGCAATTATGGCAATATGCCAAGGACTACGCCAGAAAATGTAGATTGGTGTATAAGAGGATGTACAGTATTTAACTAACCCTTGTACTTTTGGGGCAAGTACACCACTTTTTTGGTCTCGAAAAATTCCTCTTCAAAATATTCATTCAAATCGAATACTTGGACGGTCTCATAACCTTTTAACTCTTCGGTAAGGTCGCCGCCTTTAAGGTAAAGTATGCCATTTTTTCGTTGGTGGGAGGAATCTTTTTTGATTTTTCCCTTGGTCCAGTGCACAAAGGTGGGCATAGCGGCCACCGCCCTGCTTACAATAAAATCGAACTGACCCGGAATCTCCTCTACCCTGGAATGGTAGGTTTTCACATTCTGCAATCCAAGTCCCTCAACGACCTCATCCACCACTTTGATTTTTTTTCCAATGGCGTCTACAAGGGTGAATTTCACGTTTGGAAATAGTATGGCCAGAGGAATACCGGGAAAGCCACCACCAGTGCCCACGTCCAAAATCTGGGAACCTTCGTTGAACGTTTGAATTTGGGCAATCCCAAGGGAATGAAGCACATGGCGCAGATAAAGCTCATCAATATCCTTTCTGGAAACCACATTTATTTTTTGGTTCCAATCCTTGTACAACGCTTCCAGTTTGGCGAACTGCTCTTGTTGTTCATTGTTGAGCGTCGTAAAATATTTAAAGACAAGTTCCGCTTTCATCTACAACCATTATTTTTGACAAAACTAATACTTTTAACGACCTTAACACCGTTCTAACATAACCTTGTTAACCTAAAGAAGCATTTTAGTTACCTTTGTAAAAAATTTTTTTTATGAATACGAATACCATCCGGTTTTCACGAAAGGATTCCGCACAATTTTTCAGAACATTGAACAAAAGAGTGAACGAATACTTCAAAGAAAATAACCTCAAGAAAACCGGGAACTGGAAACTTCACTTGAAAACGATAGTGATGTTTGCCATTTTTTTGACCCCCTATTTTTTAATGTTGACCCTGGATTTACCCTTTTGGGGCTATTTGTTACTTTCCATAACCATGGGTGTGGGAATGGCCGGAGTGGGAATGAACGTTATGCACGATGGCAATCACGGAGCCTACTCCAACAAAAAATGGGTAAACAAGCTCATGGGCAGCAGCATTTACATTTTGGCCGGAAATGTGTACAACTGGCAAGTACAGCATAATGTGCTGCACCACACCTACACCAACATCCATGAACACGATGAGGACATGGAAGCAGGAAGGATCCTAAGGTTCTCCAAGCATGCCGAATGGAGAAAGCACCACAAATTTCAACACTACTATTCCATTTTGCTTTATGGTCTATTGACCTTTAACTGGGCCATCACCACAGATTTCCAACAGATGTACCGTTACATGAAACGGAAATTGAGCTATGGTAAACTGCCCAATCCAGTCATCAACTGGAGTACTTTGGTCATAACAAAAGTGATTTACATAACCATTTGGATCGTGCTACCATTGATTTTTGTAGACATTGCCTGGTGGCAGGTACTTCTTGGATTCTTTATCATGCACTATGTGGCAGGAGTTATCCTTAGCGTTGTTTTCCAATTGGCACATATTGTGGATCATGCGGACACACCGCTTCCCGATGAAGCCGGAAACATGAAAAACACTTGGGCCATCCACCAATTGTTTACCACCGTGAATTTTGGCACTAAGAACCGTATCGTAAACTGGTTTACCGGTGGATTGAACCATCAGGTGGAGCATCACATCTTCCCGAACATCAGCCACATCCATTACACAAATATTTCCAAAATTGTGAAACAAACGGCACGGGAATTCAATTTGCCATACCACGAGTACAAAACTACCAGAAAAGCTATAATTTCGCACTTCAAACATCTGAAGGAGCTGGGCAAAAATCCAGCCGTTCAGTACCAGTAAAAAGAAGCACTAATGAGCAACCATCTATCTGATAGGATCAAGAACATGTCCACGTCAGCAACTTTGGCCATGGCCGCCAAAGCACGGGAATTACGAAATGAAGGAAAGGATATTATCGGCTTGAGCTTGGGGGAACCCGATTTCAACATTCCCGATTTTATCAAGGATGCCGCCAAACAGGCAATCGACGAGAATTATAGCAGCTACACACCAGTAGATGGATATGCGGAGCTCAAGACCGCTATTTCCAATAAATTCAAAAGAGATAACAATCTTGATTATAAGCCTAACCAAATCGTGGTTTCCACAGGAGCGAAGCAATCGCTGTTCAATGTGGCCATGGTGGTTCTGAATCCAGGGGACGAGGTGATATTGCCTGCACCCTACTGGGTAAGCTATAGCGATATCGTAAAATTGGCCGAAGGCGTTCCAGTGGAAGTCCTGACCCAAATCGATACCGATTTTAAAATGACGCCCGAGCAATTGGAAGAGGCCATCACCCCCAAAACAAAAATGCTCTGGTTCAGTTCGCCCTGCAACCCCAGTGGCTCAGTGTACAGCAAGGAAGAATTGGAAGGTTTGGCAGAAGTACTTAAAAAGTATCCAAACATTTATGTGGTCTCCGACGAAATTTACGAACACATCAATTTTGCTGGCGGGCACGTAAGCATAGCCGGGATTGATGGCATGTATGATAGAACGGTGACCGTGAACGGTGTTTCCAAAGCCTTTGCCATGACGGGCTGGAGGATCGGGTACATTGGTGCCCCCGAATGGATTGCCAAAGGATGTACCAAACTACAGGGACAGGTGACCAGTGGCGCAAATGCCATTGCCCAACGTGCCGTAATCACAGCGTTGGAAGCTCCGGTAAGCAAAATCAAATACATGATTGACAAGTTCCATGAAAGAAGGGACCTTGTGCTTCAGCTCTTGGGAGAAATTGATGGGTTCAACCTAAACGTGCCAGAAGGAGCATTTTATGTATTCCCCGATATTTCGGCATTCTTTGGAAAAAGCTTGAATGGAGTGACCATCAATAATGCCTCAGATTTTTCCCTCTATTTGTTGGAATACGCCAATGTGGCCACCGTTACAGGGGAGGCGTTCGGAAATCCAAATTGCATCCGTATTTCCTACGCAGCATCAGAAAATGAATTGAAAGAAGCCATTAAGCGTATCAAAGACGCATTGAGCTAATTGAGAATATAAATACCAATTAAAGGACCTTAGCTTTGGCTAGGGTTTTTTTTTGGACACAATTCAGACCATAATTTCTACTGCATATCCTTAAAATAAAACGATTGGGTTTTTATTATGATTCCTTCTCCTTGACCTTTGCTATATTTACTCTGAACAGGGATGTTCCCCAAATAACTGTATCACTTAACTCATAGTTTTAGTTTCAACTGCTATGTACCATAAAATTATACTTTCATTGTTTTTGATGCTGATCAGCATCGACTGCGGAGCACAAGTCTTTGGAAAAGTTACCAACTCGGAACAAGAGCCTCTCCCCTTTGTCAATATCTATATCGAAGGTACTCTTAATGGAACCACTACCAATGATGCCGGGACGTATCAATTGCCTTTCTCTTCCGGCCAAGAGCAAACCATCGTTTTTAAATACTTGGGCTACAAGACAGAAAAGAGAACCCTTGCAGCCAATCAGAACAACGTTGAATTGGATATGGTACTCCAAGAGGAGAGTGTACAATTGAGCGGGATTGAAGTGAATGCCAAAGAAAATCCCGCCAATTACATCATTCAAAAAGCCATTGAAAAAAGAGCTAACATTAAAGAACAGTTGGCCAACTATACCGCAAGTTTCTATTCCAAAGGATTGATCCGCATCGAGGGTGCTCCCGAACGAATCCTAGGTCAGGATTTGGGGGATTTTGGAGGAGGACTGGATTCTACACGAACGGGTATCGTATATCTTTCCGAAACTGTTTCCAATATTGCAAAAAAAGACAAAGATTTTACCGAGACCATTGTAGCCTCCAAGGTGGCAGGAGACGACAATGGATTTAGTTTCAACGCGGCCTCCGATGTTGATTTCTCCCTATACGACAACTCCTTTTCGCTCGGAGGTGCCACCCAGTTGGTATCGCCCATAGCTGAAAATGCCTTTAATTACTACAACTATGAGTTGGTAGGCACCTTTTATGAAGATGGAAATATCCTGATCAACCAAATCGAAATCACACCAAAGCGGGAGCAGGACAAGACCTTTAGTGGTACCATCTACATTGTAGAAAACGACTGGTCCATTTACGCTGCCGACCTTCAAATTACTGGGCAGCAAGCGCAGATTATTCCCGTGGACACTTTTTTTCTGAAACAACGTTTCAATTACTCCCCAAAACAAAAGTTATGGCTCAAAGTGTTGCAAAGTCTGGATTTTAAATACTCCATTTTGGGTTTTAAAGGCGATGGTCGATTTACAGCAGCCTATAAGGATTATGACCTTGAGCCCAATTTGACCAAATCAGACTTTACCAATAAAATCTTGGATTTTGAGGAAAACGCCAATAAAAAAGACTCACTATACTGGTCAAGTCTACGTCCTGTTCCATTGACACTGGAGGAAAAAAAGGATTATCTCAAAAAGGATAGCATTCAAGTTATCCGGAAATCCGAACAATATTTGGATTCGATAGATGCGAAGGGCAATCGATTTAAATGGTCAAACCTATTTTTGGGCTATACCTACAGCGATACCTTCAATGAAACCTATTATGTGGTGGGGTCGCCAATTCAGAATCTATCTTTCAACACGGTGCAAGGATGGCATGGCTCGCTAACGCTGGATTATATAAAATTAAATGAGGAAAAGGGCAGCCGCTTTAGCCTTGGCGGAGCCCTTAATTATGGCCAGTCCGACAAACGTTTAAGGCCCACTTTTTCCATGTCGTACCGTTTTAATAAGTTCTCCAGGCCCTATCTAAGGTTCAGGGCGGGCACAGAGGCGGTTCAGTTCAATGGAGAAGAGCCCATCACTCCGATAGGCAACACCATTGCCACACTTTTCTTTGAAAATAACTTCGCCAAATTCTACGACCGTACCTTTACGGAGGTCTTCCATTCCATAGAGTTGACCAATGGGATTCGAGGCAATATATTGGTCGCCTACGAAGACCGCAAGCCGCTCTTCAATACCGTATCAAGCACCCCTTTTGGTTCCGACCCTGCCGATTTTTCGTCCAACAACCCTTTGGACCCCACCGACACCAATAATGCCGGCATTATGGACCATACCTTGGTGCGGATGGATTTGGGATTCCGTATCAGGTTTGGCCAAAAGTACCTGAGCTATCCCGACGAAAAAGTCAATATCCCCAACGAACGGTATCCCACGCTCACGCTGGGCTATGAAAACGGTTTTTTGTCCAACAACAGCGACAACCACTTTCACCAGTTCAAGGCTGGCTTGTTCCAAGCCTTTAACATTGCCGACAAGGGACGTTTTGCCTACAATTTTAGAGGGGGCAGCTTTTTGAATGCCGACAATATTTCATTTGTGGATTATCAACATTTCAATGGCAACGAATCCCACGTCACCGTAAGAAGCTATATGGATTCCTTTTTTCTACTGCCCTATTACAACTTAAGCACCAATCAAAGCTATTTTGAAGGGCATGTTGAGCATAATTTCAAGGGTTGGTTCATGAACAAACTACCCCTATTGCGCAAACTCAATGCCCATTTAATTTTTTCAGGCAAGCTATTGGCCACCGAAGGAAATACGCCCTACACTGAATTTGGCATTGCATTGGGAAATTTAGGCATTAAAAAATTCCGGTTTTTACGTGTTGGATATGCCCAAAGCTATTTTAACGGCAAGGTTGAAAGGGGCCTCAACATTGGGTTGACCTTTCCGTAGTGGGTAAATTCTTCCTCGGATTTTAACTTAGACACATTGACTTGCTGTTCAATGCCATCCGTTGTTATCCTTTTTGATTAACACAGTGCATCAAATTAAAAACGATTGTTTTTGAAAGGGTTCGATGAACTTAGGTCTTTTTCCAGAAATAAGGGGTAAGGACAATCAGCACAGTAAAGAGTTCCAATCGGCCCAATAGCATTAAGAAGCCACACCACCATTTTCCAGCTGCCGGAAGACTGTTATAGTTACTCACTGGGTTCAAACTACCCAAAGCAGGACCCACATTGCCCAGAGAAGAGGCCGAACCACCCACGGCAGAAACAAAGTCCAATCCCAGAAAACCAAGCACCAACGACCCAATGATAAACAGCAGCATGTAGAGCACGAAAAAGGCGATTACATTATACACGATATGCTCCGTTACCGTCTTTTGATTGTATCGAACAGGAATCACGGCGTTGGGATGGAGGGTACGCTTAAACTCCAAAATTCCATTTTTGATGATGAGCAAGTGCCGCATCACCTTGATTCCCCCTGCCGTGGAGCCCGCAGACCCTCCGAGGAACATCAAACCAAAAAAGAAAACGGTCAAAAACGGGGTCCACGAGGTAAAATCTGCCGAGACAAAACCCGTGGTGGTAATAACCGCTATCACCTGAAAAAGACTATGCCTAAAGGCACTTTCGGCCTCCCCAAAAATCATGGGGTGAAAATCGGACACCGGAACATTTGCTTTGAAGTAAACGCCCAAAGCAACAATCAGTGTAAATATCACGATAAACCCAAAATAATATTTGAATTCCTCATCCCTTAAAATACGCTGTCCGCGACCCGTAAGCGCAAAATAACTAAGTACAAAATTACTTCCTGCCAAAAACATAAACAGGATAACGATATACTGAATCAAGGGTTGGTCGTTCCAATAGGCCAAACTGGCATTTTTGGTAGAAAAACCTCCAGTGGACATGGTTGCCAAGGCATGGTTGATGGCATCAAAAAAGGACATTCCCGCAAATTTGAGCAGTAAACTTTCCAATACGGTATAACCAAAATAAATCAGCCACAGACGCTTTGCGGTATCGGTAATCCTAGGGTGGAGCTTGTCACCGCCCGGGCCAGGCGCTTCAGCAGCGAACAACTGCATTCCCCCAATACCCAACAACGGCAATATGGCTATGGCCAGAACAATGATCCCCATTCCCCCGATCCAGTGCGTAAGGCTTCGCCAAAGTAAAATACCTTCGGGGAGGGCCTCAATATCATCCAGAATAGAAGCTCCTGTAGTGGTGTAGCCGGACATGGTCTCAAAAAAAGCGTCGGTAATGGAAGGTATGGCCCCGGAAAATAGGTAGGGCAGGGTTCCCGATATCGACATAATGATCCAACCAAAGGTCACAACAATGTATCCTTCCTTCCTTTTGACCTCTTTTTTATGACCACGGGTGTAGAACATGGCCATGATTCCAAAAAGCATGGTAACAATAGCGGCAAGCATAATATCCATGGTAACGCCGTCTTTGTAGATACCGCTTGCCAAAGCGGCCAAAAGCATAAAGGAACCATTGCAAAGCAACAATAGCCCCATAATATGGATAATGATCTGTGTATTGAGCTTCATTAGAGGAACAGCTTTTCTATCCGTGGAATGGCTTTGGGCAAGCAGCAGACCACAACCTTGTCCCCTTCCATGATCCTAAAATCACCAAGGGCAATAATCCCTTCCCCATTTCTGATAACCCCACCGATACTGGCCTCTCTGGGAAAATTCAATTCTCGGATAATCTCTCCGTTCACCAAGGAGGTAGCTTTCACTTCAAACTCCAATATCTCGGCATTTAAATTGTTCAACCGGGTCAAGGCCAATACCTCGCCCTTACGGATGTATCTGAAAATACTATTGGCGGCAAGGAGCTTTTTATTGATCAACGTGTCAACTCCAATAGAGTGGGACAACTGAAAGTAATCCATATTTTCCACCAAGGCGATGGTCTTCTTGATCTTTTTGTTCTTGGCCACCAAGCAGGACATAATATTGGTTTCGGAGTTCCCCGTTACCGCAATAAAGGCATCCATGGATTCGAGGTTCTCCTCTTCCAGGAGTTCCACATTCCGCCCGTCTCCGTTTATAACCAAGGCATGCGGTAGTTCGTCGGCAATATCAAAGGCCTTTTCCTTGTTCTTTTCGATCAATTTAACATTGAATCTTTTGTTGCAAAGGTCGCGTGCCGTTTTAAAACCGACTTTGCTTCCTCCCAAGATCATCACATTTTTGATGTCCTGTTTTTGCATCCCCGAAAGTTTGTACAACTCCTCTACCCCTTTGTCAGAAGTAATAAAATACACCTGATCGCCTTCTTTGAAGACGGTATCTCCACGCGGAATCAAGGTGAACTGCGTACCCGTACGCTGCAGGGCTATGGGCATAAAATTGAGTTCCGGGAAAATTCGTGCGGCTTCCTTGACCATTTTACCAACAAAAGGCGCGGTTTTGGGCAGAATTACCCCAAACATGGTCAACAGACCTTCTTCGAATTGGTAGGTATCGTTAAAAGCGGACTGATTGAGCATCAACTGGATTTCCATGGCGGCAAGTCGCTCGGGAGAAATCAGTTCATCGATGCCCAGCTGCTCAAACTTGATCAGTTCCCGGTTGTCCATAAACTCGGTATTGGATATACGCGCCATGGTCCGCTTGCAACCCAACTGCTTCGCAAGAACACACAAGGTCAAATTGGTGGTCTCCGATGCCGTAACCCCGATCACAAGGTCCGAACCGTCCACTTGGGCATCCTGCAAAACCTGGATAGAGGTCGCATCGCCGCGAAGCACCCGAATGTCCAAATGGTTATCCGCATAGGACAGTCGTTCCTTATCGGTATCGATCAGGGTAATTTCCTGCGCTTCGTAAGACATTAATTTTGCCAAATGAAATCCCACTTCACCAGCACCTGCAATAATGATTCTCATGGATTAGAATAGGATGTGTTCTTAAATAAGTTCAATTTGCAACATACAACTTGTGCAAGGATTGGTACGCCCAACGTAAAGTCCATACTTTTAAACAACTACGGGAAAATAAATTCCGTCAGGGGGCAAAATTACACAAATATTTTTGTCTTCATCCCCTAACCTAAGTTGTATATTTGCGATCAAATTGAAGTAATGTCGAAAAAGGTAACCCCGTACAAAGAATCGGAGCTTGGTAAAAAAGAGCAGGTAAGGCAAATGTTCGATAATATTTCGGGAAGCTATGATGGTCTCAACCGTGTAATTTCCTTTGGAACAGATGTTAAATGGCGTAAGCGCATCGTGGCCTTTTTAAAGGATAAATCCCCTAACTCTATTTTGGATATCGCAACGGGAACCGGGGATCTGGCCATTGCCATGGCCAAAACAGGGGCCGAAAAAATTGTGGGCCTCGACCTCTCCCCCGGGATGTTGGAAGTTGGAAAACACAAAGTGGCCCATAAACAACTGGACAGCACCATTGAAATGGTGGTGGGCGATAGCGAGAACCTGCCCTTTGAGGACAACTCCTTTGACGCGATTACCGTTGCCTTTGGGGTACGTAATTTCGAGGACCTGGAAAAAGGACTGGAAGAAATTTACAGGGTACTCAAGCCAAAAGGACATTTTGTGGTATTGGAAACCTCCGTTCCCACAAAAACTCCATTTAAACAAGGGTACAACATCTACACCAAACATATTATGCCCTCCATTGGCAAACTATTCTCCAAGGACAGATCGGCCTACACCTATTTGAGCGAATCGGCGTCTGTTTTTCCACATGGGGAGGCTTTCAACAATATTTTGAGGAAAATTGGGTTTATAGGAGTAGAGAACAAACCACAGACAATGGGTGTAGCATCCATTTATGTTGCTTCAAAATAGATTGATGAAAAATCTCCTGATTTTCTTTGGACTGATTGTACTATCATGCCCAATGGCCCAAGCCCAGTTTGGAGGCGATCCAATATTGAACCTTCAGAACGAAGACAAAAAATTCCTGAATTGGGGGTACTATCTCGGTTTTAACCAATACGATTTCCAGTTTGAATACAAAGAGGACATAGGAAGGGATATTTTGGTGGATAAGAGTTTTGGTTTCAATGTGGGGTTGATTGGTGAACTGCGAATCAACGAGTTTTTGGATGCGCGGTTTGAGCCTGGCCTACTTTACACAGCCCGAACTTTGGGTTTTCCCGGTTTTACTAATCAAGCCGATGCCATTCGTGAGGTACGGTCTACCTACATTCGATTTCCACTGTTGATCAAGGCCAGCACCCGGAGAATCGGGAACTGGAAACCATTCATCACAGCTGGGGTGTACACGTCCATCAATCTTGGGAGCAATGAAGACAGCTTGGACGACAACAGCACGGGGCAATTCCGTATGAAACAGAATGTGTATGGGTATGAACTGGGATTCGGGATTGATCTCTACACCGAATATTTCAAATTTACCCCATCCATTCGTGGCGTTTTTGCGCTGACGGATGAACTGGTTCCCGACAATGACCCAAATAGCCCATGGACCGGAAACATAGCAGCCATGCGAACAAGGGGCATTTTCATCAACTTTACCTTTGAATAAGCTATCCTCTTCGGATTTCGTTCAATAGGATGGCCGTTGCAGTGGCGACGTTCAAACTTTCGGTGGTGGAAACACCAAATTGCGGAATCGATATCCGCTCGGTAATCAACTTGCCGATTTCTTCCGAAATACCATTAGCTTCATTGCCCATCACCAAAATGCCATTTTCACCCAAATTGGTGCGATAAACAGAGGCCCCGTCCATATAGGCACCATATATCGGACGTTCCGATTCACTCAGATAGTCAGCAATATTGGTATAGGTAACGGAAACCCGTGCAATGGAACCCATGGTCGCCTGCAGCACTTTGGGATTGTAGCAATCTACGGTATCCGAAGAGCAAACCAATTCATCTACACCGAACCAATCGCACAATCGGATGATAGTGCCCAAATTCCCCGGGTCTCTAACCGCGTCCAACACCACAGTCCAATCCGCTTTGGTTTTATCCCTGCGCTCCATCATGTGAAAAACACCCAAAATACCGCTGGGATGGGTCAAACTGCTCATTTGTTTCAACACTTGGGGCGGAACCAACTCTGCATCTTCAAACTTTTTCAAAAGGGTTGAATCATCAACAAAGAGCGCAAAGGGCTTTACAGTGGCCTCCATCAGTTCCCGAACCACCTTTTCGCCTTCCACTACAAAAAGACCGTGTTGAGATCGGTACTTTTTTTGCTTCAAGCTTACAACTAGTTTAATTTGGTTTTTTGTAACCATCTAAATCGTGTATTTTTGGCGTCTATGAGTGGTTTTGGTGTATCGTGCAACTGGGCAAAAATAGGATTATTGTTGCTTTTGCTAAGCATTTTGGGTTGCAATACCTTAAAAAAGGTTGGGGAGGATGAACTATTGCTCACCAAAAACACCATTCTGGTCGATGACGAAAAAGTGACCAGCAGCGAAATAAAAGGTCTTATCACCCAAAAACCCAACAGCAGCCTACTGGGGTACCCTTTAAAGCTGAACCTCTATAACCTTGCCAAAGAAAATCCTGACTCTTCCTTTGAAGATTGGCTGAACCGAAAAGAAAAAAGGGAAAAACGCCTGAACAATCTGCTCTCCGAAAAGCAAGTAAACCGCCTGAGGGAATCCTTCATGGTAAAGGGTGCGAGCGAATTTCTCAAACGTATCGGGGAACCTCCGGCGATTATCGACACTTCAAAAACAAACAAATCTGTCAGTAAGTTAGAGGCGTACTACAATACCAAGGGATACTTCAACAACTCAGGGGAATACGAAATCATCCCCGGAAAGAACAGTAGAAAGGCACAAATTGAATATCGTGTGACACTGAACAAGCCCTATATAGTGGACACCATTCAAAAAAACATCACCTCGCCCGAGTTGGATTCCATTTATAAAAATGCCGAGCGCAGTAGCCTTGTGAAACAGGGAGAACAATTTGATTTGGAAAAATTCACCTTGGAACGGGAGCGGTTGACCAATCTTTTCCGGAATTCGGGAGTCTACAATTTTCAGGAAAGCTCCATCAACTATAATATCTTACGGGATACCACCCTCGCTGCGAACGACCAATTGATGGATGTACAGTTGAACATCAAAAAATTCCGAAGTACCAACGACAGCACCGACACCAGCATGCCCTATAAAGTGGCACGACATAAAGAAATCAACATTTATGCGGATTACGATATTGGTGGCGGCACGGACACCTTGCAAAAAGTGGAATACGAGAATTACAACATTTACTATAAAGGAAAATTAAAGTACAGGCCAAAAGCACTTACGGATGCCGTTTTCTTTGAAAAAGATAGTATCTACAGGGATTTGGACCGTATTCGCACCTACAGGCAGATTACGAACCTCAATACCTTTAAGTATCCGAACGTTGAGTTTATACCCGATTCCACACACACCCATTTGGAATCGAATATTTACCTAGCTGCAAAACCCAAATACTCGTTAAACCTCAATTTTGACGTAACCCATTCGAACATTCAAAGGGTGGGAACTGCATTTAGCGCTGGTGTAATTACCAGAAATGTATTCGGCGGTGCGGAAACCTTGAATGTCTCCGCTCGTGGTTCCATTGGTCTTTTAAGCGACGCATCCTTGTCCAACGAAACCTTTACCTCCGAACTTGGTGGTGACATCAATATTACATTCCCAAGGATCTGGCTGCCCTTCAACACCGAGAGGATTATTCCATACTACATGCTGCCACAGAGCCGACTATCGGCGGGTACGAATTTTCAAAAGAACATTGGTCTGGACAAACAGTCCCTTAACTCCGTCTTGTCGTTCAACTGGTCTCCCACGGAACGATTAAAGAACAATATAGAACTGATAAACGTTGAGTTTGTGCGCAACGTGAACCCAAACAATTTTTTCAACGTCTACCGGAATACATTTTCCAATTTGGATGACATCGCTGATGCCTTTCAGGACGACCCTCAGTATGCGGATTTGTTCAATCCCGTGGATGAAGAGGGCGAGGATCCCCGATTGAACATTCCTACTGGAGCAAATACCTTTGTGCGTCGTGTGCTGGATGGCGAAATCCCAGTGAGCAACGACGATTTTGAGCAAGTGAACAGCATTGCCGAAAGACGTAGACGACTAACGGAAAACAACCTCATTTTTGCCAGTAACTTTACCCATACCAAAAACAGCAAATCCGGAATCAACGATTTGGATTTTTACCAATATCGCATCAAACTGGAAAGTGCGGGCGCTATGCTTTCCCTGCTCACCAATGTAATTCCCTACAACCAAAACGACCAAGGCCAAAACCTTGTTTTCGGCGTACCCTTTTCCCAATATGTAAAAACAGAATTCGATTACATTCGCCATTGGAGCATTGGAGGCGGTCAGGTCATAGCTTTTCGAAGTTTCTCCGGAATTGCGATTCCCTACGGCAATGCAGACAATATTCCCTTTGTACGAAGTTACTTTGCCGGTGGCTCCAACGACAACCGTGCATGGAATGCCTACGAACTTGGCCCGGGTAGAACCAACAACATCAATGACTTTAACGAAGCCAACCTAAAACTGGCCTTAAATCTGGAATATCGATTCCCCATTGCCGGAGACGTAAAAGGGGCGCTATTTGCCGATGCCGGGAATATTTGGAACGTATTCGATAACGAGAACAACCCAGAAGCCATTTTCAGCGGATTCTCCTCATTGGCCGATATTGCACTGGGTACGGGATTGGGCTTGCGGTACGACTTTACCTATTTTGTATTCAGGTTGGATGTAGGATTCAAAACCTACAATCCCGCCAGAGAGGGTTCGGATCGTTGGTTCGATGGGTACAACTTTAAAAGAGCGGTATTTAACATCGGGATCAATTATCCCTTCTAGAGCAAATATTTTATTACTTTTGTTTCCTATTTAATTCGAAACCAATTTAAACTATGTCCCACAATATAAAGCCCGGCGTTGCTACCGGGGATGAAGTACAAGCAATTTTCAACCATGCCAAAGCCAACGGATATGCACTTCCGGCCGTTAATGTAATCGGATCGGACAGCATCAATGCCGTCATGGAAACCGCTGCCACACTAAACTCTCCCGTAATCATTCAATTTTCCAATGGAGGGGCCCAATTCAATGCTGGTAAAGGACTTTCCAACGAAAACCAACAAGCTGCCATTTTGGGAGCCGTTGCGGGGGCAAAACATGTACACCAATTGGCCGAGGCTTATGGAGCTACCGTGATTCTTCATACCGACCACTGTGCCAAGAAACTGTTGCCTTGGATCGATGGGCTTTTGGACGCTAGTGAGCAACATTATAAAGAAACTGGAAAATCCTTGTTCAGTTCGCATATGATCGACCTTTCCGAAGAACCCCTCGAGGAAAATATTGAAATCTGCAAAAAGTATCTGGAGCGCATGAGCAAAATGGATATGACTTTGGAGATTGAATTGGGAATCACTGGAGGTGAAGAAGATGGTGTGGATAATACGGATGTGGACGATTCCAAATTATACACCCAGCCCGAAGAAGTAGCCTACGCTTATGAGGAACTTTCCAAAGTAAGCCATAGATTTACCATAGCAGCTGCATTTGGTAACGTTCACGGGGTATACAAACCTGGAAACGTAAAATTGACACCAAAAATCTTGAAAAACTCCCAAGAGTTCATTACAGAAAAATACGGAGTAGAGCACAATCATATCGACTTTGTATTCCACGGAGGTTCCGGTTCCACAGTGGAGGAAATCCGCGAAGCTATCGGTTATGGGGTCATCAAAATGAATATCGACACCGATCTGCAATACGCATTTTTGGAAGGAGTTAGGGACTATATCCAAGGAAAAGCAGATTACCTACAAGCCCAAATTGGAAACCCAGAGGGTGAAGACCAACCCAACAAAAAGTATTACGACCCACGTGTTTGGCTTCGCGAAGGTGAAAAAACCTTTATTGCCCGCTTAAAAAAGGCTTTTGAAGATTTGAACAACGTGAACACCCTATAATCCTTTGTTTAATTAAATATTGATTGCATGTCGTCTTGGTTTAAAAGAAAGGAAAAAGGAATACAGACCGCTACGGAGGAGAAGAAAGACACCCCAAAAGGGCTGTGGTACAAATCCCCTACCGGTAAGATTGTGGAGGCCGAAGATTTGGCCAAAAACTTTTATGTAAGTCCAGAGGATGATTACCATGTTCGAATAGGCAGTAAAGAATACTTTGAGATTCTTTTTGACGATAACAAGTTCCGTGAGCTGGATACCAAAATGACTTCCAAGGACCCCTTGAAGTTTGTGGATACCAAAAAATACTCGGACCGTTTGCAGGCCGCCCAGAAAAAAACGGGATTGAAGGATGCCGTTAGAACAGCAGTCGGTAAATCCCAAGGAAAGGATATTGTGGTCGCCTGTATGGACTTCGCCTTTATCGGGGGATCTATGGGGAGCGTTGTCGGCGAAAAAATATCAAGGGCCATAGATGTGGCGAAGAGGAAAAAGATTCCTTTTGTAATGATTTCCAAATCAGGAGGCGCCCGTATGATGGAAGCCGCCCTGTCCTTGATGCAGTTGGCCAAAACCTCGGCAAAGCTGGCACAATTGGCCGAAGCCAAGATTCCATATATTTCTTTGTGCACCGACCCTACAACGGGGGGAACCACGGCGTCCTACGCCATGCTTGGTGACATCAACATTGCCGAACCAGGTGCCTTGATAGGCTTTGCAGGGCCCAGAGTGGTAAAAGACACCACAGGGAAAGACCTTCCAGAAGGTTTCCAAACTGCGGAATTTTTGAAAGAACATGGTTTCTTGGATTTTATCACACATCGACGCGATTTGAAGAAAAAAATCAACCTGTACATAGATTTGATCACGAATCAACCCATAAGAGAATAATAAAAGCCCCGAAATCGGGGCTTTTTCATTTGCTGTCGGTTCGAGCGCCGTCGAGTACCTTTTACTTGAGAATTATTTCCTAAACCGTCGTAGATACACTTCTTCTTCGGTGCCATCAGCATAAGTAAGCGTACCTTTGGCATCGCAACTACCATCACCAAAATCGAGACGCGCGGTATTCCCCAAACGAGAAATATCCAAAACGCCACTTACAATAAATCGACAAGACAGTTCCCGTCGCAAAGGAGTAATCACTTCTTTAACAAATTCATTCCCTGCCCTACTGATATAGGTGCGCTTTCCAGTGATCAGGAACACATTATCGCCCCAAAACCCCGTACCGAATCCTTCAATCCATTCCCGGTTCCGGGTACCTGTAAAAGAAGCTGTATCCCCGTTGGGCCATGTAGCCACAAAAGTAGCGTTGGCCGTTCCCTGTGGATTTCCGCTTTCATTGCTTCGCACCCTCACAATAGTGGCATCACCTTCTACCAAAACATCGTTAAACGTAAAATCCTCCAGGGTCAGTTCCACCCTATTGGAAGCAGCTTCCAAATCCAAGACATAGCTAAGGTTCACCTTTCCACTGACCAAATTTCCGGTGGGCAGCTCACATCCTTCCCCGAAATCTAGGGTAACCTCTCTCATGCCTTGGTTCAAAACGACCGATACGGTAACGCAATCCGGCAGATAATCCGAACTATAATTCTCTTTTGAAGTGGCAGCAATCTCTTCCGTGGCGTATACATCTTCGGCAATGCTCATAATTTCTTCGGTGATCATATCCGTTTCGTCACTAAATTGTAGCTCTGTGGCCGACATGACCTCCGCAGTGGTGAGTTCCTCCTCATTTGAGGAATCTTTGCTGCAGGATACAAACATTAATAATAAGGTACCCGTAAGCAAAGAAGCGATTCCAGTTAAATGGATTGATTTTAGTCTCTTTTTCATACTGATTGAATTTATAGGTTTGCTTCTTGGATAGAAACTTTGGGAAAAGGTTTAATTTCCCATTAAAATTCGTAGATTAGGAAAAAGAGTTTATCTTTGCAGGCTGATTGCTCAACCTGAGCACCGCAAAGGAACTGACAATCAATACATAAAAATCATTTAAAAAAATATTGGAATGTATTTAACAAAAGAAGTAAAAGCCGAAATTTTCAAGAAATACGGCGGCTCTGAGAGCAACACCGGTTCTACGGAAGGACAAATTGCATTGTTCACGCACCGTATCAACCATTTGACAGGTCACCTTAAAAGGAACCACAAGGATTACAACACCGAGCGTTCTTTGGTGGCATTGGTAGGTAAAAGACGTAGTCTTTTGGATTACCTAAAGAAAAAAGACATTGAAAAATATCGTTCCTTGATCAAGGAATTGAATATTAGAAAATAAAAACAATCGGGGAGGCTTTGGCTTCCCCTTTGTTTTGATTGGACGTGTTCCGATCACCCAAAAGTCCCGGGCAACCGGGCAAACACAAAAAGCTACAAATAGTTTTTCATTGGTCAAGTGCCTCCAAGGCACACACAACAACAACACAACCCGACCGCCCGGATGGCGGTAGACCAAATGTTTAACGACCCCGCCATAAGGCAGGGTAAGATTATTTTTATGATTCCAAAGACATTCAGAGAGGTCATAGACCTTGGCGACGGTAGAGAGATTTCTATCGAAACCGGAAAACTGGCAAAACAGGCCCACGGTTCTGTTGTTGTCCAATCAGGCAAGTGTATGTTATTATGCACCGTTGTCTCCAATTACAAAGCTTCGGATGTGGACTTTTTGCCACTTACCGTTGATTATCGTGAAAAATTTGCTGCGGCAGGACGTTACCCAGGTGGTTTCTTCAAAAGAGAGGCCAGACCGAGCGATGGTGAAGTATTGACCATGCGTTTGGTGGATAGGGTATTGAGACCTTTGTTCCCCAAGGATTACCATTCCGAGACACAGGTCATGATCCAACTCATGTCGCACGACGAAGAAGTGATGCCCGATGCAATGGCTGGATTGGCCGCTTCCGCAGCCATCCAACTATCGGACCTTCCTTTTGAGTGCCCTATTTCTGAGGTACGCGTAGGTAGAGTCAATGGCGAGCTCATTATCAACCCAACCAGAGCCCAACTTGAAGAATCGGACATCGATATGATGATCGGTGCATCCGCAGATTCTGTGATGATGGTAGAAGGAGAAATGAGCGAGATTTCCGAAGAGGAGATGGTAGAAGCCATCAAATTTGCCCACGAAGCTATCAAAGTACAATGTGCCGCCCAAGTAAAATTGGCTGAAGCTTTTGGTAAAAAAGAAGTTCGTGAGTACGAGCCCGAAGCCGAAGATGCCGATCTGGAAAAGAAAATCCACGACATGGCTTACGACAAAGTTTACGAAGTGGCCAAAGCAGGTTCATCCAAAAAGGAACGTAGCGAAGCCTTTGCTGCGATCAAGGAAGAAATAAAAGCCTCCTTTTCCGAGGAAGAATTGGAGGAGATTGGTGATTTGGTTTCCAAATATTACCATAAAGCCGAAAAAGAAGCCGTAAGAAACCTTACTCTAGAGGAAGGACTTCGTTTGGATGGCCGTAAAACTACAGATATCCGCCCCATCTGGTGTGAAATCGATTATTTGCCATCCGTACATGGTTCTGCCATCTTTACCCGTGGCGAGACCCAAGCCTTGGCTACGGTCACTCTGGGTACCTCAAGAGAAGCGAACCAGATAGATATGCCATCCTATGAAGGTGAGGAAACATTCTATTTGCACTACAACTTCCCTCCTTTCTCCACTGGTGAAGCAAGACCCATTCGAGGTACTTCCCGTAGAGAAGTTGGTCACGGTAACCTGGCGCAACGTGCGTTAAAAGGTATGATTCCTGCGGATTGCCCGTACACCGTTCGTGTGGTGTCAGAAGTATTGGAATCCAACGGTTCCTCTTCCATGGCCACTGTATGTTCCGGTACCATGGCATTGATGGATGCTGGTATTCAACTGAAAAAACCAGTTTCCGGAATTGCCATGGGATTGATTACCGATACCGAAACTGGCAAATATGCTGTTCTATCCGATATCTTGGGTGACGAAGATCACTTGGGCGATATGGACTTTAAGGTCACCGGTACTGCAGATGGTATCACAGCTTGTCAAATGGACATCAAAGTAAAAGGGCTTTCCTACGAAATCTTGGTAAAAGCCTTGATGCAGGCCAGAGATGGCAGAATGCACATTTTGGACAAATTGGTAGAAACCATTGCCGAGCCAAGACCAGAGGTGAAATCCTACGCACCAAAAATCGTTACCAGAATTATTCCTGGAGAGTACATTGGTGCCCTTATCGGTAAAGGTGGAGAAGTGATTCAAGAGCTTCAGAAAACGACCAAAACCACTATTGTAATCAATGAGGACCCAGATACCGAGGAAGGTATCGTGGAAATCTTGGGTACAGATCAGGATGGTATCGACAAGGTATTGGCCAAAATCGATGCGTTGATGTTCAAACCGGAAGTAGGTAGCGTTTACGAAGTAAAAGTCATCAAAATGCTTGACTTTGGAGCTGTGGTGGAATACACCGAAGCGCCTGGCAATGAAGTTCTGCTCCATGTATCGGAATTGGCATGGGAACGTACTGAAAATGTATCCGATGTGGTGAACATGGGTGATGTGTTCGATGTGAAATACTTCGGGCTGGACCCAAGAACCAAAAAGGAGAAGGTATCAAGAAAAGCCTTATTGCCAAAACCTGAAGGGTACAAAGAGCGTGCACCAAGAAACGATAGAGATGGTGATCGCAGAGGCGGTGACCGTAGAGGTGGTGGCGACCGCAGAGGTGGCAACCGCGATAGAAAGCCGAGAAGGGATTAACTATCAACCTTTCTAGATATAGAAAGAACCCCGGGGAAATTCCTCGGGGTTTTGTTTTTTAATAGAGTCAGGGTCTTACATTGTCACTTCGAGCGCAGTCGAGAAGTGGTCGATCTCAATAGCTAGAAATGAGGTTTTTTTAAAAAAATGTAACTAAAATGTAACTTTTTCCGTTTGATGAACGTATAACCTATTGAGCTCCGGTTCACAAAACAAAATTTGAAGGGATAATTAGATGAGACAGTTAAAGATTACAAAACAGGTTACCAATAGGGAAACCGCGTCGTTGGACAAGTATTTGCAGGAGATTGGAAAGGTGGATTTGATTACCGCCGATGAGGAAGTGGAATTGGCACAGCGCATTAAAGCGGGAGACCAGGTTGCCCTGGAAAAATTGACCAAAGCCAACCTTAGGTTCGTGGTTTCTGTAGCAAAACAATACCAAAATCAAGGGTTGACACTTCCGGATTTGATCAATGAAGGAAACTTGGGCCTTATTAAAGCAGCCCAGCGTTTTGATGAAACCCGTGGATTTAAATTTATTTCTTACGCTGTTTGGTGGATTCGTCAATCCATTCTTCAGGCTTTGGCAGAGCAGTCCCGTATTGTTCGTTTGCCGTTGAACAAAATCGGTTCCATCAACAAGATCAACAAAACCTTTGCTTTCTTGGAGCAAGCGCACGAGCGTCCACCTTCCGCAGAGGAAATTGCCAAAGAATTGGACATGACCGTGGAAGATGTGAAGCAATCCTTGAAAAACTCAGGGCGCCACGTATCGATGGATGCACCTTTGATCGATGGTGAGGATTCCAACCTGTACGATGTATTGCGCAGTGGGGAATCCCCTAACCCGGACAAGGAACTTTTGCACGATTCGCTACGTACAGAAATCGAGCGTGCATTGGAAACCTTGACCCCTCGTGAAGCCGATGTTATCCGACTTTACTTTGGTTTGGCCGGGCAGCACTCCATGACCTTGGAAGAAATTGGGGAAACTTTTGACCTGACCAGGGAGCGTGTTCGCCAGATCAAGGAAAAAGCTATCCGAAGATTGAAACACACCTCCAGAAGTAAGATTTTAAAGACTTATTTAGGATAAAGGGTAAAAAACACACGAATAATTACAGTTAAACTATCCTTAAATTTGATTTTTGGCAGGAAAGTTGTAATTTAGTAAGATATAACAGTTTATCATGACTGTTCGTTTTTTGATTGATGAATAAACTCCGGCTGATTACCGGAGTTTTTTTCGTTTAAAGATGGCCCTAATTGGCTAACTTTGTAACATGAACAAATCAATGATTGCCCCTTCGCTACTGGCATCCGACTTTGCCAATCTTCAACAGGAAATAGAAATGGTGAATCAAAGTGATGCCGATTGGTTCCATTTGGATATCATGGACGGGGTTTTTGTCCCCAATATTTCCTTTGGAATGCCCGTAATAGAAGCCATTGCCAAGCATGCCAAAAAACCGTTGGACACCCATTTAATGATTATTGACCCAGATAGGTACATCAAAACTTTTGGTGATTTGGGGGTAGACCACCTTACCGTCCACTACGAAGCATGTCCACATTTGCATAGAACATTGCAAGCCATTAAGGCCGAGGGGATGAAAGCTGGTGTGGCCATTAACCCGCACACTTCGGTGAATTTGTTGGAAGATACCATTCAGGATATTGATATTGTTCTTGTGATGAGCGTAAACCCTGGATTTGGCGGACAATCCTTTATCAAGAACACCTATCAAAAAGTAGCCGACCTGAAAGAACTCATCAACCGCAAGAATGCGAAAACCTTGATTGAGATCGATGGAGGTGTAAATGCAGGAAATGCCAAAAAGCTGGTGGACCATGGAGCAGACGTGCTGGTAGCGGGCAGTTTTGTGTTCAAAAGTGAAGACCCAATGGCTACCATTAAAGAATTAAAGGAAAAAATTGCCTAATGCAGGAGTTTGATGTTGTCATTATTGGAGGTGGTCCCATTGGGATTGCCTGTGGATTGGAAGCGAAAAAACAAGGGATTTCCTATATCATCATAGAAAAAGGAACCATAGTGAATTCGTTGTTCAATTATCCGGTGAACATGCAGTTTTTCTCTTCCTCGGAGAAGTTGGAAATCGACAATATACCCTTTATCAGTAAGGAGGCCAAACCCAAACGCAATGAAGCTTTGGAATACTACCGTAGGATCGTGACGTCCAACCAACTCAACATTCACCTATTTGAAAAAGTTTTGGATACCGAAAAACAGGATGATTCCTTTTTGGTAAAGACCAACAAAGGGGAATATGCTGCTAAAAATGTAGTGCTGGCCACCGGATTCTACGATTTGCCCAACACCATCGATGTTCCTGGCGAGGATTTACCCAAAGTATCACATTATTATAACGACCCCCACTTTTATGCCAGTCAAAAACTGGCTGTTATTGGGGCCAGTAACTCTGCCATCGATGCCGCTTTGGAATGTTGGCGCAAAGGTGCCGAAGTCACCTTGATCATTCGTGGCCCAGAGGTGGGCCCAAGGGTAAAATATTGGGTGCGCCCCGACATCATCAACCGTATTGAGGAAGGCAGTATCAAGGCCTATTACAATTCGACGGTCAAGGAAATCAAGTCCAACGAAATTATCATCGAAACCCCAGACGGTGAAGTTGTTTTGGAGAACGATTTTGTACTGGCACTTACGGGGTATCGTCCCAATTTTGCCTTTTTGGAAAAACTGGGCATTGCATTATCCGACGACGCGAAACGATTGCCCAACTATCACCCGGAAACCATGGAAACCAATGTAGAAGGCCTATTTTTGGCAGGCGTTATCTGTGGCGGAATGGAAACCCATAAATGGTTTATCGAGAACTCCCGTATCCACGCACCCATCATCATGAATGCGATCAAGCATAAATTGGAATTGGCGGAACAGAAGGCCTAATTGGTTTCAATGGAATTTTAAACGGGACTGCAAGGCTCCGTTTTGCTTCAGCATAGACCTGCCATCACGAAAACTCAGATAAGCATGTCCTTTTTGGTTGTTGAGAATGCTGATTTCACATAACATGCCCCAATGGCGCGCCACTTCTCTCCACGCCCACCATAAGGAATGCTTGGGATCGTAAATATGTGTCGCTTCCCCTCCTGCCCCGTTCACTTCGATAATGCTAAAGTTGCGACCTTGACACAAATCTTCAAAGGAGTTGCACAGCACATCCAACCGTCCATAGTAAAACCCGTTCATTTGAGAGCAGATGGCATTGATGGTTTCCTCCAAATCTTTATTGATGCGATGGCTGATATCCACAAACTTGGCCCCACGGGTATGGCTTCCGTAGGGGACTAAAACAAATGTTTCCCCGTCTTTCAGCACTTCTTCCAACTGGTTACCGTATTTCTTTTGCAATACTTTTAATTGTAGATGACTGCGCGGGTTCTTCTTAATGAGTTCCAACATACTGCTATGGCCATCGCCAGTGATGGAAAGAAACTCCTTGGCCACCACTCCGGTGACGGTACCTGATGGTTCCCCGGGCCTGCGCACATAAAAAACGCCCACTTCTTTTTGATACGGAATCAGTTCCTGCACCAAAAAATGGGAAGGGCTCCATTCCACATACTGCGCAAATTCATCTTTATCATGAATCTTCTCTACACCAAAAGCCTTCATCCCAATATCCGGCTTGGCAATAAATGGGAAATCAATGCCTTGGTCCCGTATGCGTTCCAAGGTCGCGTCAGCAGCGGCATTTTTATCCACGAACAAGGTCTTGGGGATGAACTGTGAAGGAATCATTTGATAGATGTCCATTTTGGAAATCATCGCCATGCCACCATTCTTCATACCAGGATTGGCGGCGTTAAAAAAGAATATCGACCTCGCTTTGAAGGAATAGTAAAGCCACACAGGAAACATGGGGTAGTAGATCAACCAAAAGGGCCAATATTCCCAATGAGTGATACGATGCCATGTCAGTTTCAAAAAATCCATGGCTTTTAGAGCGTAAGTTGGTTGGATGTAAAAGGCACTTGAAAAGACCTATCGTTCCGTAAATCCAAATGTCTCATTGTGGTTCCGTCACTATTCAAAACCACTTGGGTGACACTAAAGGTTTTTAATCCGGTTTCCCTATCAATGATAAACCCATTTTCAAAATCACTATGGTTATTGGAATGGAAATCCAATATCTTTTCATACGAAACAGCATTCGTATTCGCCATGAACTTTTCAAACAACTGTTTTCGGTGTGCAATGACATCATCATGATATAAAGTGGCGGATGACCATATATGATTCTCTTGGGGATCCAAGGGCTTAAAATATTTCTGGTGACCATCCCACCTGAACTCCAATAGTTTCTTATGAAAAAGCACCAAGGTAAAGGGCTCGATTCGATATAGATCCATCTCTTGCAAGAACACAAAGGGCTCTTCTGATGCTATGATATCCAACAGCACCAATCCCCTACTCTTGGCATACTTTCCGTTTGATGCGTGATTTACGAAGGCCCCGTTGAGCAGCACGGCTACGGCGCCATCTTCTTTCAGTGCGAACCAGGTACCTCCCGCCTTGGGGTCTTTGGGAAAAAGTACTTTAACCTTACCTATCCGCTCTTCGTTTGGCTTATGGGCAGAGGGTCGTGACACATGCTCGTCCCTGTTGGAGGTAATCCAATAATTTTCACCTTGCGAAATAAAGCTTACTGTGCACATTCCTTTCTGTATTGCATGGTAGATGGTGCTACTCCAAAGGAGTCCGGCAGCTGTTGGGTGGAAAAATGCCGAATCCCAACCTTGATCAAGGCTTGGTGATGTATGGTGTGCTCCAAATTGTACATCACCTCCCTAAAATAATTGGACTCCAGATTACTTTCTTCACCACCCAGTTCATAGCTAATCCGAATTGACTTGTTCGGTTTTACTAAATGCCCTTGAATGTAGGAAATGCGTTCCAGGGCATAATTCAAATCCTGTTCAATTTGAAGGTTACGCTCCCTGCGGTCGTATGAAATCTCGGAAAGGTCGTATCCTTGTATCAAACAGAGGTAAAGTTCGATTACATGTCGGGTATGCTGCCCTATGGAAGCATTGGACAAGGTTTCGCAGGATTGGGAATAACAGTCGGCCGGCAACTCTAAAAGCACCTGCTTAAACTGCTCCAAGGTTTCCAAGGATGATTTGAACATGATAGTTTAGATATTGGTTTTGTATTCGTTTTTTGATCAATTGGAGTATAAGATAGAAAGAATAATCAATTCTTGATCCGCTCCCAGTTTTTATCTGCCTTGGAAACCAATTCGTTCGGAGATTCGTTGCGCCAAAATTCCAAGGTGTTATTTTTGCCTTTATTATAAAATAGATAGAGTTTATCTTCCCTGATTTCATACGTAAGTGGGTCTACACTCACCTTTTTACCATTAATGGCAACAGCATAGGCACAATAGCCTCCATATTGTGGCAAATAGGCCTTTGGGTCGCCCTGAAAGGTTTCCAAATGCGCTTTGCTGGCAAATTTGAATTTGGTTCCGTCATAGGTTGTGGTAAACTCCCTTTTTCCTTCCACCGGTTGCCCTTGAAAATAGGAAACGACATCGTAACCTTCGACGGAATAGCCCCCTTTGGTGTTGTAATCCACAGCTTGGGTAAATCCAAAAGTGCCGATTAACAGAAAAAGTGTATTAAAAATTAAGCGCATAGTCTTTTTTATTTGATGGTTTGTATGGTGAATGAGCTCACTACTCCACCTTTAGTCCATCACCAGATACATTCCTTTCAGTTGATGTGCTGAATAATTCAATTTGAAGCGAAGCGATGCTTCAATTTTTGGATGAAGTAATTCCAATAATGAGATTAAAAATGGTCAGAAGCATTAAAATTTCGTAGGATAAATCTTATTCCATTTTTCACAGATCAACCCAAAAGGCCCATCCGTCAATTCAGAAGCATCATCCGTCAATTGGCCCAAAATCGGACAAAATCTCCGTCTAACTTTGGCCCTAAAATGAACAACCTCCATCTAGGATTTTGGCAAATGAAGGGCCGTGAAACAGTCCGAAACCAAGTCCAAAATGGAACCTTAACAAAAATCAAAAATTATGAAAACAACAACTTTGAATTTTTTGAAAATGGGTCTGTATGCGATTATGGGCCTAAGTGTACTTTTAACCTCCTGCTCCCCAGAAGACGGCAAAGACGGGTTGGATGGTATGGACGGGGCCCAAGGGCCTGCCGGACAAGATGGCAACGCCAATGTTATAGCTTCGGATTGGCAGACTATTCAGTGGGATGAAGAATCGCTTCCTAATTTTGGAACCATGCTAATCAATGTAAAGGATATCGATTTGGAAGAATTTATAGCAACAGGTGGTGTGGTAATGGTTTATTTAAGGTTTAGCCAAGAAGATGTATCCGATGAAATAGTAGCTCTTCCTTATACGGATACTGATACCTATTTCTACTTTTCCATATTCGTTAATGAAACATTGTCGGGTGTTCTGCTCAGGGCGACGAATCAAAATGGAGGTATTTTTAATTATCAAAATAGCGAAACATTAACAGTTCGCTATGTTTTGGTACCTGCCAACGCAGCCGAAACAACCGGTTTAAACCTGAACAACTACAAAGAGACATCCAAATTATTGGGATTATAAAATAGCATACTTACCTACAACATATGGAACCAACAACTGGCCCGATGCACCAAAAACTGAGTGTATCGGGCTTGTTCTATTATTCGTTCATCGAAGATTTTGGGATTACATCGTTCAATTTTCATAAAAAAAGCCCTCAACCGCCTAAAATGAAATAATTCAGGGCTTGGCAGCGTTCAAATAACGAAATATGTTCGCTATCCCAATGGCGGACTTAAAAAGCCTACTTCATGCGCCGCATAACTCCCCCGACATCCTATGCTGGTATTTCGGTCCTGTTTTTATTATGGTCCTTCGTCTGCAATGCACAACTGCATCCAGAAAATAGGGATTCCGATGTCATTTCCCTTCGTTCACACACCTCCATTTTTATGGCTGGGCAAAATGCCTATAGTTTTGAGGAGGTCAGGAAACTTGGCAACAGTGAATTTATCCCATTATCCAATGTAAAAGAAAACCTCGGGTTTTCCAATGAGCATTACTGGTTACAGTTCACCTTGGACAACCCAACCGAGGAGTTTGGCAACTATTACTTGGAAACTGCCAGACCTATTACAGATGTTGTTGAACTTTTTTTGGTGGATGAAAATGGAAGTGTGAAGAAGCAAAGCAGCGGTGATCAAATCCCGTTTGCCAAAAAAAGTGTCCAGCATAGGAAATCCATTTTTGACATAAGGCTAAAGCCCAATGAAAAGTTACAGGCTTTTTTACACCTAAAAAGTGATGGTGAAGTGGTCATGCTTCCCGTAAAACTCTACCAAGACAGCAGCTTTTTTGAACTCACTTATAAAGAACAGGTGTTCTACGGTTTCTTTTATGGGATTTTGATTCTCGCCTGTGTCATTTATCTATTTTTCTTTTTTGCACTTAAGGACAAGGCGTTTTTGTATTATCCACTCTATGTGCTTTTTATCGCATTGATGCAATTTTCATTGGATGGTTTTTTTCATCAATATTTTACCCCACAAGGTGGATGGCTGTCCGATAGGGCCGTACTGTTCACCGCTTTTGTTTCACTCTTCTTTTTTGGGAAGTACGGTGGGGCCTACCTCGATTTGAAAAAGAACAGCCCTGCATTGCACATCGCCAACAACATATTGGCCTTTTCATTGATTGTTGGGCTCATACTTTTGGCCGTTGCCCCCTCATTTGAGTACTGTTATCCATTGGCCAATGGATTGGGCATCTTGGTTTTGGCCCACATGATTGTCTCAATAGTAGTGTTGAAAATCAAAAAAGTAAAAATTGATCCTTATTTCATCATAGGTATTTCCTTCCTGCTTATCGGGTTTATCGTTTTTATCCTGAACAATTTCAATGCCATCGAAAATTCATTCCTTACTAGTAATGGAGCCAAATTTGGGATTGGATTGGAAATCGCATTTCTGTCCATTTCCATGATCAATAGAATCAGGGACCTCAGGATGCAAAACGAGCAAAACCAACTATTGGCACTGCAACGAGCTGAGGACATGAACCAAATCAAATCGTCCTTTTTATCCAATATCAGCCATGAATTGCGAACTCCCTTGAACCTGATCATGGCGGTAGCCTCTTCACTTAAAGAGGAAAAACAGGATAAGGAGCTCGAAGAAAAGTGCAAATTGATCTTGGGCTCATCCAAGAACCTTTTGGGGCATATTGAAGACATTCTGGATTTTACCGTTATCGAAAAGGGAGACCAAGAACTCAAAGAAGTTCCCTTTGAACTGAGAGCTTCCTTACAGAAAATAATAGATCAGCAGCAAAAGAAAGCACTTGCCAAAGGATTGGAATTTAAAAGCTCTGTGGATAAAGGTTTGCCATCCCGAATCGTAGGCGATAAGGCCAAGCTCACCCAAATCCTAAATCACTTATTGGACAATGCCATTAAGTTTACCAACGTAGGCGGTGTGGAGATAGCCATTGATTGTAACAAGAAAGGTAATCAGACGTCGCTTCAGTTTACAATCAAGGATACGGGGATTGGTATATCCAAGGAAAAAATGAGTACGGTATTTGAATCGTTCACCAAGAAATCGTTTATGGACAAGCGGGAGTTTAGTGGATTGGGCCTAGGGCTTTATATCGTAAAAACCTATGTTGATCTACAGGAGGGAACCGTTGAATTTGCAAGCAATGAACCTAAGGGTACCATCTGTAAATTGAATCTGAATTTTGAAATTGAGGAAGATGAAGAGATTTTGGACATTGTACCCAATACAAGTATCCGCCCAGAGGAACCAAAAGCCTGTAGTGTGCTATTGGTGGAGGATAACAAAATGAACCAAACCGTGGTTAAACTGCTCTTTAAAAAGAGTTGGCCAAAAGCGAAGCTGTACATTGCCAACCATGGTAAAGAGGCACTTGAACTGCTCACAAAAGAAAGCTTCGATTTTATTTTGATGGATCTACAAATGCCCGAAATGGATGGTTTTGAGACCACGTTGATCATAAGAAGCGGAAAAGCTGCCTGTGAACCTGAAATTCCAATTATTGTATTGACAGCCGACAACACCGCAAAAACCCGCAAGAAGATTTTTGAACTAGGCGCCAACGACTTATTGACAAAACCCGTCAATGGACCCCGTTTATTGGCAAAAATGCAGAAAAGTATACTGCCCGATACGGACATAGACAAGGTGGCCTAAACCTTCCAAAAATAAAAAAAGCAAGCTTAAAACTAAAGCTTGCTTTTTTTGTGGTGACCCAGGGAGGATTCGAACCCCCAACCCTCAGAGCCGAAATCTGATATTCTATCCAGTTGAACTACTGGGCCAATATTTTTTAAACTATGAACTCAATTTTGCCTTGACAATGGCTGAAATGGTCTTCCCGTCAGCCCGCCCGGCCAATTCTTTGGAAACAATTCCCATTACCTTGCCCATATCCTGCATTCCCGATGCTCCGACCGAATCGATGGTCTGTACCACCACTTTTTCGATTTCTTCTTCGGTAAGTTGCTCTGGCAAAAACTTCTCAATCACGGCAACCTGAGCCAATTCTGGTTCTGCCAAATCCTCACGACCCTGCTCTTGGTAAATTACAGCACTATCCTTGCGTTGCTTTACCAATTTCTGAACCAATTTTATCTCATCCTCTTCGGACAACTCCGCTCCAGCACCTTTATCGGTTTTGGCCAGTAAAATTGCTGACTTAATGGCTCTTAATGCTTCCAAGGCAACAGTATCCTTTGCCTTCATCGCGGCCTTCATTTCTGTCATTACCTTATCCTGCAAACCCATTTATTCTTATTTAGAGCGCGAAGATAAAAAATAAACCCGAAAGTATGGTCACCTTCGGGTTTATGCTTTCCATAAAAAATGGATGTTAATCTAAACACTACTAATCAACATTATCGTGCAAAAAAGAGTTGTTGGAGCGCAATTGCAAATCATCGTTACTGTCCTCTCCCAAAGTGGTTCTGGAGACTTTCTGTTCCTTCGGAACATCATTCAGGTCCACTCCTTGCCTTTTGTAGGCAGGCTCTTTTTCAATGTCGTCTATACTGCTCCTGTTGTTTTGGAACTTATAGTTAAAATTTTTTAGTTTTCTTCTGCGCTCATCGGCACGGTTCTTCAAGATATCGCTGATGGAACTGTTCATGGGGTCAAGGCTATCCATGGTTTCCTCGTTTTTTCCAGAACCTTCGCCCTCTTCCACTTTCACGGTCTTCTTCTCAAAAACCAGCTCGTTCTCCACTAATTTTGGCTCATGGGTCTCCGCTTTGGATTTGGCACCTGTCAACCTTTCCTCCAATTCCATATACTCTTGGAGATCGTATCTAGTCTCGCCCTCTTTCTTGTATTCCAAAACAGGTTTTACCTCTACGTAGTCGTTTACCTCTACATCCCCTAAACCATCATCATCCAGATTAAAAGTTACGGTATGTTCCTTTTCATCCGACTCCTCGGTTTCATTGTTCAAAGGCATATCAAAGCTAAGCGTAAACTGGTCTTCGTTGCTCTTTGATGGTACCACTTCGGCATCTATCACATCAAAATTATTGATAACATTCTTTGCCTCTATAATAACAAAATCATCCTCCACCTTATCTGCGACTACTTCTTCATAGAACACATTGAAGTTTCTGATATAGCTCGTGGTCGGAATCAGATCGGGATCCTTTGATGGTATTTTCGGTGCTACCTTCTCCTCTTCCATTTCCATATCCAAGGTATGCTTCACCACTTTAGGCTCTGGCTGAGGGGTTGGCTCCGGTTGTGGAGCCGGTACTTTTTCCGTTTGGACTTCTTGCACCGAGGTAGATTCAGGTGTCAAGTCTTGCTCCGCGATTTGTTCGTCTTCCAAGGTATAAAATACCTTTTTGGACTCTGTATTTACAATATTGTCCTGCTGGTCTACATTGAATCCTGTCGCAATAACAGTAACTGCAATGGCTTCACCAAGGCTTTCATCTTCTCCTACCCCCATGATGATGTTGGCTCCGTGACCTGCTTCTATTTGAATATGGTCGTTGATCTCACCGATTTCATCAATGGTGATTTCCTGCGAACCGGAAACAATCAATAGCAACACATTTTTGGCCCCGTTAATCTTATTATCGTTCAATAATGGCGAATCCAAAGCCTTCATGATGGCCTCCGTTGCCCTTGCAGAACCGGACGCCGTCGCTGAGCCCATAATGGCAGTGCCACTATTGGACAGTACGGTCTTGGCATCCCTAAGGTCAATGTTCTGGGTGTAGTGATGCGTAATTACCTCTGCAATACCTCTTGCTGCAGTGGCCAATACTTCATCCGCTTTTGAGAAACCGGCCTTAAACCCAAGATTACCGTATACCTCCCTAAGCTTGTTGTTGTTGATTACGATCAGGGAGTCCACATTGGCACGAAGCTTTTCAATCCCCATCTGTGCTTGCTTGTTCCGCATGGCTCCTTCAAACTGGAACGGCATGGTAACAATCCCAACAGTAAGAACATCCATTTCCTTGGCCAACTTGGCTATTACGGGAGCCGCACCTGTTCCGGTTCCACCGCCCATTCCGGCGGTAATAAATGCCATTTTGGTATTGTGCTCCAACATGGCCTTTAAATCTTCCATACTTTCCAAAGCGGCCTGCTCCCCAATTTCTGGGTTGGCCCCTGCACCCAATCCTTCCGTAAGGGATACCCCTAGCTGGATTTTGTTGGGCACCGGACTGTTTTGCAAGGCTTGGGCATCGGTGTTACAGATCACAAAATCCACTCCGTTGATACCGGCCTGGAACATGTGGTTGATGGCATTGCTTCCACCTCCACCAACTCCAATTACTTTAATTACGTTGCTCTTGTTCTTGGGCAAATCAAAAGCAATGTTGTCAAATTCAGTGTTCTTACTCATGACAGTTGTGTTTCTCTATTGGGGTTATTATTCTGCGTTGTCCAAAAAGTCCTTCAACTTTTCTGACCATTTGTCAAAAATGGATTTTCTCTCCGGATGGGTAGCTGCATTGGTTTTCGCTCCCATCTCGTTTTCCTCGCCAACCAATACTTCTTCCTCCTTGAGTTCTTCTTCTTGGTGCTGCACCTTTCTATTTTTCTTCTTGGCCTCCAAAGAGTTCATCAACAATCCGACCGCCGTTGCATAGAGTGGACTGGCCACTTCTTCATCGGAGTCTCCTGCCAAATGCTCGTTCGGATAACCGATTCTGGTATCCATGCCAGTGATGTATTCCACCAATTGTTTCAAGTGTTTCAATTGGCTTCCACCGCCGGTCAGCACAATACCAGCTATCAATTTTTTCTTTTGTTCCTCGTGGCCATAATTTTTGATTTCCACATAAACTTGCTCCACGATTTCCACCACTCTGGCGTGAATGATCTTGGAAAGGTTTTTCAAGGTGATTTCCTTGGGCTCACGGCCTCTAAGTCCAGGTATGGATACGATTTCATTGTCCTTGTTCTCTCCAGGCCATGCAGAACCAAATTTTATTTTCAGTAATTCGGCCTGTTTCTCGATGATGGAACAACCTTCTTTAATATCTTCGGTGATCACGTTACCTCCAAATGGAATAACAGAGGTATGACGGATGATGCCGTCCTTGAAAATGGCCAAATCCGTTGTTCCACCACCTATATCGATTAAGGCTACACCCGCTTCTTTCTCCTCTTGGCTCAATACGGCATCTGCGGATGCCAAGGGTTCCAAGGTGATGTTCCCCAAGTCCAATCCAGCACTTTTGATGCACCTTCCAATATTTTTTATGGAGGACACTTGTCCGACCACCACATGAAAATTGGCCTCCAATCGACCACCGTACATTCCCACGGGCTCCTTGATTTCGGACTGACCGTCCACTTTGTACTCCTGAGGCAGCACATGAATGATTTCCTCACCCGGAAGCATTACCAATTTATACACTTGGTTGCACAGTTTATCCAAATCATCGTTGTCTATCACTTCTTCCGAGTTGGGACGGGTGATGTAATCACTGTGGTGTAGGCTTCGGATGTGCTGGCCTGCAATGCCAACTACAACAGAGCCGATTTTTAGGCCAGAATTCAACTCGGCCTGTTCCACTGCCTGTTGTATGGACGAAATGGTCTGTGTGATATTGTTGACCACACCACGGTGAACACCTAAACTCTTAGACCGTCCGGTGCCCAAAATCTCAATTTTTCCATACTCATTTTCCCTACCAATGATCGCCACGATCTTGGTAGTCCCTATATCCAACCCAACTGAATAATTACCTTGTTCCATACGTTAAATTTTGGTGCAAACCACTTGATTGTTGAATTCCAAACTCACTGTTGCATAATCCTCCAAGGAATTGTCCTTGGCTGCCTTTGCATAAAAGGCCATAAAATTTTTGAACTTTTTGTTCAAATTGTCCACTCCGCCCAAATTCACCACAAAGTTTTCCATGCGGAACTTGAGCTGATATTTATTTTCATCCTCGATATGTATCCCAATGACATTTTTTCGTAAAAAATCATCATTGTTGATATAATCCAAAATCACATAGGCGTCCTCAAGGGTTTTCCCTGTGATTTTCCCTGTAATGATGGGCACCCTTGCCGAATGGTATCTTGACAACGGCATGCGTTTGCCCTCATCATCCAAATAAAATTTGGAGGCACCTTCTATTCTTCCAATTGGCTTTCGCTGAACAATCTTGGATACAAGTTCCCCGTTTACAGTGAGATAGACCTGGGCATTTTTGACCATATCGTTGGATAGTATAACCTCCTCTATGCTATTCAAAACTAACTGTTCTTTGGGCCTATTCTCTAGGGCTCCGTATTTTTGTATTAACAATTTATTAACCGCATCTTCAGTTAAATACAAATTGTTTTCACCAACAAATTTTACGGTCACACCCTGCACCGTTCTATGTTCGTTTCTTTGGTCAGCAAACCCGTAAAGCGCAATTACGGCAACCAACAAAAATGCGAGTTTGATGTAATCCCAATTAATGCGCATAACCCAATATGTTTTTGATTTTTGGCACTTCCATTCCAATATCCCCTGCTCCAAGGACAACCAAAACCCCTGTTTTGCAGTTCTTTACCTCTTCCAATAATTCCGATTTCGACATCAGTTTTTTATTGGGGTTTTCTATTTTATCCAACAGCCATTGCGATGTGACACCCTCAATAGGTTCTTCACGGGCCGGGTAAATGTCCAATAGGATGATTTCATCAAAATCGGAGAGACTTGCCGCAAAATCATCTGCAAAATCTTGTGTGCGTGAAAAAAGATGAGGCTGAAAAATCACCGTTATCCTTTCCCCAGCGTGCATTTCGCGAATCGCTTGGTGCACTGCACTGATTTCCGTTGGATGATGCGCATAGTCATCGATAAACACAAAATCTTCTTCCTTGATTTGATATGAAAACCTGCGCTGAACCCCCTTGAAGGTCTCCAAAGCTTTGGCAAGGCGGTGAGGTGGGCAACCTGTTTGCACCGCCATCGCAAAAGCAGCTAATCCATTGAGCAGATTGTGTCTGCCCGGCTTGTTGAACTTTACGTCCTTGATAACCTCGGAAGGTGTTACGATATCAAATATGTAGGCTCCATGTTCAATTTTTATGTTTTCTATGCAGTAATCAGCACCATCCTCTATGCCAAAAGTGGTTCCTTCCAAAGGAAGTCCCTTGCGTACGAACAACTTTCCGCTCGGCTTGATTCTTTCCACAAATTCACGGAATGAATGCTCCAATTCCTCCTTGGTGCCATAAATATCCAAATGGTCGGCATCCATGGATGTGACACAGGCCACCGTTGGCGTCAATCGTAAAAAGGAACGATCGAACTCATCAGCCTCCACTACCGAATATTCGGTGCCATCCAACACAAAATTGCTATTGAAATCTTCAGAAATACCGCCCAAAAATGCGGTCATGGGCAATTCACACTCCTTCAGCAAATGTGCTAAAATACTGGACGTAGTGGTTTTACCGTGTGTGCCGGCAACGGCCAAACAAAAGGAATCCTTGGTGATGATACCCAACACCTCCGAACGCTTTTTAAGGTTGAAACCTCCATTTTTGTAAAACTGGAATTCCGAATGTTTTGAAGGAACGGCAGGAGTGTAGACCACCAACGTATTTGGGTGCTTGAAGGTATCGGAAATCAAATCCACGTTGTCCTCAAAATGCACGGAAACACCATTTTCCATCAAACCATCGGTGATGGGCGTAGGGGTGCGATCATACCCAGCCACCTCTTTACCCACAAATTTGAAATAGCGCGCTAAGGCGGACATTCCAATGCCGCCAATTCCGATAAAATAAACGCTATGTATATCTTTCAAATTCATACAGTCTTCCAATCAGTTCGAGCACAGCCGATAACAAAATTCAAGAACAACTGCACCTCTCGACTGCGCTCGAGGTGACACTTATCCATATTTTGCAAATCGTTTCCCTGCATTATTTCTTCAATAATTTTTCAATTTCATCCACAATGTGTTCCGTAGCCTTGGGCATGGCCATTTTTCTAATGTTCTTTCCCAATTTTTCCTGGAGGGCTTCGGAGGCCATTAGGTTTGAAAAATTGGTTTCAAATTCGGCGTCCAATTCATCCTCCTTAAGCATGATGGCGGCGTCTTTGGACACCAAGGCCTTTGCGTTTTGTGTTTGATGGTCCTCTGCCACATTGGGTGACGGTATAAAAATTACCGGTTTGCCCACCAGACAAAGTTCCGAAACCGAACCGGCACCGGCCCTTGAGATGATTACATCGGCAGCGGCGTAGGCCAAATCCATTCGATTGACAAAGGCCATAACTTTAACTGTATCCGAATCATGCTTTTTATAGGCTTCGTAATACAGTTTGCCGCATTGCCAGAGCACTTGGAGGTTTTGCTTTGCAAAAAAATCGAGCTCCTTTTCTATCAATTGGTTGATTCTGCGGGCTCCTAGGCTCCCACCCAATACCAATACCGTTTTTTTATCTCCTTTCAGTCCAAAAAAACCAAGTGCTTCTTCTTTATTCTTCGAGACAGCAACCAAATCCGTGCGGATAGGATTTCCGGTTTTCACAATCTTTTCTTTTGGAAAAAATCGCTCCATGCCATCATAGGCCACGCAAATCTTCTCAGCCTTTGCCGCCAACAATTTGTTGGTGATGCCCGCAAAGGAATTTTGTTCCTGCAACACGCAGGGAACACCAACCCTTTGGGCCATTCGCAGCAAGGGTCCGCTGGCAAAGCCACCCGTGCCAATGGCCACATGGGGTTTAAATTGTTTCACTATGTTGCGTGCTTCCAACAAACTACTTATCACTTTAAAGGGAAACATGAGATTCTTCAATGTCAGTTTCCGTTGTAATCCACTTATCCACAAGCCTTTGATTTCATATCCAGCTTGCGGTACTTTTTCCATTTCCATTTTATCCTTGGCTCCAACAAACAAGAATTTCGCATCGGGATATCTCCGCTTCAATTCGTTTGCGATGGCCACAGCCGGATAAATATGTCCGCCCGTTCCTCCTCCAGAAAGTATAAACCTATAATTGTCCACTCAATACTTCTAAAGGGTTCGTTTCATCTATTCCATGGGATTGCTCCTCTAGATTTTCCTTTTTGTTACTGGCGCTCAATACAATTCCTATGGCCATGCAGGTCATCCAAATGGACGTTCCCCCCATACTGATCAACGGTAACGGCTGACCCGTAACCGGGAACAACTGGACCACCACCGCCATATTGATAAACGCCTGAAAAACAATGGGCAACCCTACGCCGATCACCAATAGTTTTGAAAAAACCGTTTTGGACGAATGCGCCACGACCACAATACGAAACAGCAATAAGAGATAAAAGAAGAGCAACGCTCCCCCGCCCAATAAGCCATATTCTTCAATGATGATGGCGAAAATGAAATCCGATGTACTTTGGGACAACATATTCTTCATCACGCTTTTTCCTGCTCCTTTGCCCACTACGCCACCTTCGGCCACAGCAATCTGGGCCAAGGTCAACTGGTGCAGATCATCCTTATCCGCTTGTTCGGGATGGATAAAGGTTTCAATCCGTGATTTCCATGTGCCGGCACGTTGGGGCAATACTTCTGGCGCCTTGAACAGCACAAACAGAAACATTCCCGCAAATACGATTCCAGTAGCCACCATGGCAAATAAATATTTTAGGGGGTATCCTCCCAGAAAACATAGCACCAATACCATTAGGCTAATAATGGCTGCGGTTGAAAAGTTTTCGGGAAGAATCAATAGCACCACCAAAGCAACAGGCAGCCAGAGCGGCAAAATACTTTCTTTAAAAGTAATCTTGACATCCTTGATTTTTGTTAGATATCTCGCAATCCAAATCATCAATACCACCGAAGCCAAGGTAGAGGTCTGAAAATTGACCCCGACCAAAGGAATCTTGATCCATCGGTTGGCCGTTACCCCACCTATTCGGGTTTCCACCGTTAAGGTGTAAATCAACAACAGGATGACAATGGGCATGGCAATAATGGACAGCCCTTTGAAATAATGCGTAGGTATCCTGTGCACAGCGTAGATGATTCCGAAGCCCAAAAACAGGAGCACCGCATGCTTGACCAAATGGCCAAAAGTGGTCCCATCCCCGTTTACATAGACCAAATTGGTACTGGCGCTGTACACGGGCAAAAATGAGAAAAGTGCCAAAAGGGCCACTACGCCCCAAATGGCTTTATCACCTTTCAGATTTTTGAAAATTGCGAACACGTTCTACAAATTTTTTACGGCGTTTTTAAATTGGTCTCCCCTATCCTCATAGTTTTTGAACAGGTCAAAACTGGCACATGCCGGCGAGAGCAATACGGCATCACCTCGTTCCGCTATCTTATAGGCCACTTTCACGGCTTCTTGCATGGAATAGGTCTCAACCATGAGGTCTATCACATTCCCAAAAGCATCAATCAATTTGGAATTGTCGGCACCCAAGCAAACAATGGCCTTAACTTTTTCTCGCACCAAAGGCATCAATTCCGCATAGTCATTTCCTTTATCAACTCCGCCCACGATCCAAACAATGGGTTTTTTGATGCCATCCAAAGCATAATACGTAGCGTTTACGTTGGTAGCTTTTGAATCGTTGATGTACTCCACATGATTGATCTTCAACACCTTTTCCAATCTATGGGGTACGCCCTGAAACGATTGAATACTGTCGCGAATGGCCTCTTTTCTGACCTTCACCAGCATGGCCGCCATACTTGCCGCCATTGTGTTTTTTACGTTGTGCTGACCTTCCAAGGCCAAAATGTCTTCACTCATTTCCAAGGTTTTATGTTCTAATTTTATTTTTATCGTTTTGTCCTCCAACCAAGCTCCCTCTTCCAGTTTTTGCTTTACCGAAAAGGGAACCAATTTGGATTGAATAGGATGTTTTTTCAATGCTTCCCGAATCACTTCATCATCAGCATCATAAATCAAGTAATCGTTGGCATCTTGATTCATGGCTATCCTACATTTGGATGCGATATAGTTCTCAAATTTGTACTCATATCGGTCCAAATGGTCGGGCGTGATATTGGTGATCATGGCGATATGCGGTTTAAAATCCACAATACCGTCCAACTGAAAACTGCTTATCTCCAACACATAGTGGTCAAATTCCTTTTCGGCCACCATTTTGGCGTAACTGTCGCCAATGTTCCCTGCCATACCCACATTTAGCCCCCCATTTTTTAGAAGGTGATAGGTAAGCATGGTCGTGGTGGTTTTTCCGTTACTTCCCGTGATTCCAATCAAAGTGGCATCCGTATATTTTGATGCAAATTCAATTTCCGAAATCACGGGCACCCCTTTTTCGACCAGTGATTTTACCAATGGTGCCGAATCAGGAATACCTGGACTTTTCATCACCAAGTCAGCATTTAAAATTTTGGCTTCGGTATGCTTACCAGATTCCCATTCAATCTCAAAATGTTCAAGAACTTCTTTATATTTTTCTTGGATTTCGCCTTTATCCGAAACAAAGACCTCAAATCCTTTTTGCTTTCCCAAAATGGCTGTTCCAACGCCACTTTCTCCTCCTCCGAGTATCACCAAACGACCCATGGTTATCGAATTTTAAGGGTAACGATACTGATGATGGCCAACATGATTCCGATAATCCAAAAACGGGTCACTATTTTACTCTCGTGATAGGATTTTTTCTGATAATGATGGTGCAATGGTGCCATCAAGAATATGCGCTTACCTTCTCCGTACTTCTTCTTGGTATGTTTGAAATACCCCACCTGTAGCATTACGGATAAGGACTCAGCAAAGAAGATTCCGCATAAAATGGGAATCAACAGTTCTTTTCTAACAATGATGGCGATTACGGCAATAACGCCCCCGATGGTCAAACTACCCGTATCTCCCATAAATACTTGTGCGGGAAAGGTGTTGTACCATAAAAAGCCAACCAAGGCTCCAGCGAAGGCGGCAATAAATAC
Organism: Flagellimonas sp. MMG031; assembly: GCF_040112705.1. Classification (NCBI taxonomy): domain Bacteria; kingdom Pseudomonadati; phylum Bacteroidota; class Flavobacteriia; order Flavobacteriales; family Flavobacteriaceae; genus Flagellimonas; species Flagellimonas sp. MMG031. Next base: position 1,447,475 of record NZ_CP157804.1, on the reverse strand, counting down.
CACCAATTCCCCCACGCGAGGGATGTAGAAAATATCGAGATAGCCTGAGAACAGTATGTTTCCCGATATCCAGGCAAAAATTCCAAGGGTCAATACTATAATTGCTGATGAACCTGCCGCCAAGCCATCGATACCATCCGTAAGATTGGCACCGTTGGATACAGCTGTCACGATCAAAATCACAACAGGAATAAAAATGAGCCACGCATAGTCTTCCGCTCCTTCTCCCATCCATGAAATGAAATCGGCATAATCGAGCTCATTGTTCTTGAAAAATGGGACATTGGTCCGGAGTGTTTTGGTCTCCTTACCAAAGACCTGCTCTACTTGAAAGCTCTTGGTTATGGTGGTGGTGTCCTTCTCTTTGATGGTTACTTCTGGGTGGAAATAGAGGGTAAGCCCAACAATCAGTCCCAAACCTACTTGGCCCATCACTTTAAACCTTCCTTTCAGCCCCTGTTTGTCCTTTTTAAAGATTTTGATATAGTCGTCGATAAACCCGATGATGCCCATCCAAATGGTGGTTACGATCAAAAGGATGACATAAATGTTTTTAATATCAGCAAAAAGAATCACGGGCAACAGGGTCGAAATGATAATGATCAACCCACCCATGGTAGGGGTTCCCGCTTTTTGTTGCTGCCCTTCCAAACCAAGGTCGCGAATGCTTTCGCCTATTTGTTTTTTCTGAAGGAAAACAATGATTCGCTTTCCGTAGACCATCGCTATCAACAGGGACAACAATACGGACATGGCAGCCCTGAAGGTGAGGAACTGAAAAAGTCCCGCTCCGGGAAGCTGGTATTGTTTCTCTAGATATTCGAACAAATAGTATAGCATGGACTACATTACTTTTTTAGGCTTTCCAGCGCTTCTTTTACTTCTTTGAAATCGTCAAACTCTACACGGACGCCATTGGTCTCCTGATAGGTTTCGTGGCCTTTTCCCGCCACTAGGATAATATCGTTGGGCACCGCCAATTTGCAAGCGGTCTTTATCGCTTGTCTTCTATTTTCAATGGACAATACTTTTCGAGCGTTCTGGGCCTCCACTCCCGCCTCCATCTCTTCGATGATGGTTGTGGGCGATTCGGTCCGAGGGTTGTCCGAAGTAAATATGGCGTGATTGCTCATTTCTGATGCGATATGACCCATAACCGGACGCTTAGACTTGTCACGGTCACCACCACACCCCACTACGGTGATGACGTTTTCATTTCCAGTCCTCAATGCATTGATGGTTATCAACACATTTTTTAGTGCATCCGGCGTATGGGCATAATCAACAATAGCCGTTATTTTATCTTTTGATATGTAATATTGAAACCTGCCATCCACATTTTCCAACTCGCTCATCAATCTCAAGATCTCCATTTTTTCGAGTCCCAAAATATCTGCAGTGGCATAAATGGCCAGTAAATTGTACGCATTGAAATCCCCTATCAACTTGGTCCACAACTCATTGTCATCAACCTTTAACAACTGACCGTTGAATTGCTTTTCCAAAATTTGGGCCCTGTAATCGGCAAAGGATTTTAAAGCGTAGGTATATTTTTTGGCCTTGGTGTTCTGCAGCATCACCAAACCATTTTTATCATCGATATTGACCAAGGCAAATGCCTTTTTGGACAGTCCGTCGAACAACTTTTTCTTGGTATCCCTATACTCGGCAAAGGTTTTATGGTAATCCAAATGATCGTGGGACAAATTGGTAAAAATTGCCCCTTCAAAATGCAATCCCTCGGCCCTTTTTTGATGGATTCCATGTGAGCTCACTTCCATAAAGCAGAACTCCACACCAACCTCGTTCATTTTGGACAGATAGTTGTTGATGGTGAGCACATCGGGAGTGGTGTGGGTAGCCTTGTACTCCTTGTCATCCACCAACACTTTGATGGTGGAGATCAATCCCACCTTGAATCCAGCTTTCTTGAACAAATTGTACAAGAGTGTGGTCACTGTTGTCTTTCCATTGGTACCTGTTACCCCGACCAGTTTCAGGTTCTTGGATGGGTTACCGTAAAAATTGGAAGCGATTACGGCCAATGCACTGTTGCAATTGTCTACCTGCAAATAGGTGACGCCGTTCACCATAAGCTCCGGAAGTTCCTCACAAACGATGGCCCTAGCCCCTGAGTCTACGGCTTTTTGGATAAAGTCATGACCATCGGCCACAGTACCACGTATGGCCACGAACACATCATCCATTTCCACCTTTCGGGAATCAAAATGCACATCGTTCACCATCACATTGGTATCCCCGCTCACTGCAGAGAGACTTACTCCATATAATATGTCCTTCAATAACTTCATGAAAGCTCCAATACTATTTTTTTGACCTGTTTGATGCTGGTCCCTTGATTCACTGATTGATTTTTAACCTTTCCATTACCGTGCACCTCCACTTCTATTCCCAAATTTTCCAACAGTGAAACGGCATCCATTCCGCTCATTCCTCGAAGATTGGGGACTGTACTGTGCTTTTTCTGCACTTGGGCAAAGTATTGTTTGTAGGCTTCATCCAGCTTTTCGTCCTCTATCTGTTTGCTGTCCACCTCATCGACCATGGGCGAAATGGCATGTATCTTTTGCGCCATGGACTTGAATACGGGACCCGATACATCGGCTCCGTAGTAGCCCTCTTCCTTATCCGGCTCATGGATTACCACGATACAGGAATACTTGGGGTTGTCTGCAGGAAAATATCCGGCAAAGGAGGAGATGTAGGCCAACTTGTCAGGGTTCTTCTCCACATAATTCTTTTGCGTAGTACCGGTTTTGCCGGCCATGGAAAAGTTTTTGGAGTATAGCTTATGGCCTGTACCATAATCCTTTTCCACTACATCCTTTAAAAGTTGTTGCGCCTTTTTTACAGTTTCCTTGGAACAGATAGAGGGATTGAGCACTTCTCGGTCGAATCGCTTGACCACCTTGTTACCCTCCCGTACTTCCTGTATCAATCGGGGCTTCACATATGCACCATCGTTGGCAATGGCATTGTAAAAGGCCAAGGTCTGAATGGGAGTAAGCGATACCTCATACCCGTGTGACATCCATCCTAAAGAGATTCCGGACCATCCTTTATCTCCAGGGTATCGAATAACGGGGTCACCCTCGCCTATGATGGGAAGATCTAATTTTTTATGAAGGCCCATGTTCATCAAACGGTTGACGAATTTTTCGGGCTGCTCCTTGTAATTTTCATGAATGATTTTGGCAAAAGCCGTGTTGGAAGAAACAGCAAAAGCCTCTGCTACAGAAATCTTTCCGTATCCGCCCCATTTGGAATCCTTTACTACACCATCATAAATACGGTAACGTCCCTTTTCCGTATCAATTACGGTACTCGTATCGACCACCTTATCTTCCAAAGCGGCCACCATGGACATCAATTTAAAGGTAGAACCGGGCTCGTGGGATTCCCCGACGGCATAGTTCAATTTTTCATAATATTTTCCTTCGGAAGTACGTCCTAAGTTGGAAATCGCCTTGATTTCACCCGTCTCCGTTTCCATGACCACCACACAACCGTGGTCGGCCTTATACTTTTCGAGCTGTTTTAGCAATTCGTGGTGGGCAATATCCTGTATGTTGATGTCGATCGTAGATACCACATCCAGTCCATCCTTGGGCTCCACGATATTGTCCAGACCTACGGGCTTCCATTGTCCCTTGGCTATTTTTTGCTTCAATCGCTTCCCCTCTTTGCCCCTCAAATAGGTTTCCCCAAAGGCACCGTCCAACCCAACTCGGGTATAGTACCCATTTTCATCTACGCGCTCGTAGCCAATACTCCTGGCAGCCATTTTCCCCAACGGATATTCACGTACCACACGATGGGTCTCAATAAAACCACCCTTGTATGGACCCAAGTTGAATAAAGGAAACTGTTTGATGCGCACATAATCCAAATAGCCAATGTTTCGGGCCACTAATTTGTAGCGGTTGCCATTGGCCCGTGCTTTACGGAACAACTGACGATAATAAGAAGAAGGCCTATTGAACATATTGCCCAACGAATCGGAAAGCGCCCCCACGTAGTTCTCGAAATTTTCTTGGGAGACCGTCTGGGCATCAAATCGAATCTCATATTTGGGAACGGATGCGGCCAGCAAACTACCATCTTCCGAATAAAGGTTTCCACGATTGGGCTCAATGGTGAACATCTTTTCGGTCTTGCTCAGGGCGAGCTCCTTGTACTTTTCGCCTTGCACCATTTGAATATCCACCAACTTTACCACTACGGCAATGGCCAACACGAGAAGGCCTCCCGCCACGAGGTAGAGTCTGTTCATGATATTTTTTTCGGTTATGGCCACTATTCCGCTGATTTAACTTTGATTTTTTTGGGTGGGTTTTGTGATGGCGCCAATCCTTTTTCGGCCACCACTTCCCGCAAGGTCGATTCGAGTTTCAATTGTTGCACGCTGGAACGGGCCTCGAAAAACTCACTTTTGAGTTTTCTCACCTCTTCGTTCAACTCGGCAATCTCCAGCACTTTTTTATCGGCATTGTGACTACTGGAAATCATCAGTGCCGCCAAGAAAGAGGCGAACAATAGGAACATCCAGTTCTTGGGAGCATCCCCGCTCACCAAAAACTTTCCTTTCAGTATGTCCAGTAATCCTTTTCTCATTTCATATTCGTTTTATCGTTCCCACGTAGGCGGGAATCTAGCTATATGCGCTCCGCAATCCGAAGCTTTGCACTTCGTGCCCTATTATTTTGGGCTATCTCTTCTGCTGATGGCGTAATCAATCCTCCGACTTTTTTTAAGGGCACATCAATGTTTCCATAAAAATCCTTTTCCGGCTCGCCATCGAATCTTCCTGCCCGGATGAATCGTTTGGCCAATCTATCCTCCAAAGAGTGATAGCTGATGACGCTCAATCTCCCACCTTCCTTCAACACCTCCGGCACCTGCTCAAAAAATTCCTTGAGCACCTCAATCTCTTGGTTGACCTCAATCCGGATGGCCTGATAGATCTGCGCCAAAATTTTATTCTCTTTCATTTTGGGCAAAAACCTGCTCAACACCTTTTTAAGGTCATCCGTAGTTTTTATGGGCTCTTCCGACCTTGCCTCAACTATGGTCTTGGCCATGGCGTTGGCATTTCGCAACTCGCCATATTGAAAAAGAACCGATGCTAAATCTTCTTGGGAATAGGTGTTCACCACCTGATAGGCCGATAGTTCACTGCTTTTGTCCATCCGCATATCCAAGTCCGCATTAAAACGGATGGAAAAACCACGTTCGGCCTCATCGAACTGATGGGATGAAACCCCAAAATCTGCCAAGATTCCATCAACTTTCCGAATGCCATAGAACTTTAAAAACTGTTTGAGGTAGCGAAAGTTCTGATTGATCAATTGAAACCGGTCATCTTCCAATGCATTCTGCAAAGCGTCTTCATCTTGATCAAAGGCGAACAATTTTCCGCCATCGCCCAATCTTTTCAAAATTTCTTTGGAGTGCCCTCCACCACCAAAGGTGACATCCACATACACTCCATCTTTTTTTATGTTCAATCCGTCAACCGACTCATGCAACAGCACCGGATTGTGGTATGCACTACTCATCGTCGTCAAAAATCTCCTCGGCCAGGTCGGCATAATCCTTCTCTCCTTCCGCCAAGACTTTTTCGTACATATCCTTGTTCCAAATCTCGATTTTATCAAAAACCGCATTCAGCACCACTTCCTTATCTATCGCGGCAAAATCAACGAGGTTCTTTGGAATTTGTAGTCGTCCGGAATCGCCATCTATACTGACTTCCTTCATGCCTGCCACAAAATTTCTCACAAAAGCATCGTACTTCCGGTTGATTTTGCTTTTCTTCATCACCTTCTGCATCAACACATCGAACTCGGCCTTTGGATACAACTCCAAACACTGCTGAAATACCGACCGCTTGATCACGAACCCATCCTTGATCACGGGCAATAGCTGATTCTTCAAAGAAATGGGCAACAATACCCTTCCTTTGGAGTCCGCTTTGCAATCATGTTGTCCGATGATATGGGTCACTAGAAATCAATTGGTTAGTTAATACAACTCAAATATATAGATTTTATTTCCACATTTCTCCACTAAACACCACTTTTGTTAATAAATTCTCCACTTTTAGACGAAAAGCACATCTTCTTACCCTCAAATGGAAGCTGAGTTTTCTTATTGATGGGAAATGTGTTTTGTCCGGAATTGAAAAACTTCTATCGGTTATGTTAAAAACCTAAAATCTTTGTGATATGAAATTCCTATATTTGCCCCTCTTAGTACCAACTGACTATAGATGGAAGAGCACTTAATTGAGGACGGGAAATACCGCTATATAGAAAAGGGAGAAGGTACTCCCATGATCATATTACACGGTTTGATGGGAGGATTGAGCAACTTCCAAGGCGTTTCTGAATATTTCCCTCAAAAGGGCTACAAGGTTCTAATCCCCGAATTACCTATTTACGACATGCCCCTTCTAAAGACCACGGTAAAGAATTTTGCCAATTTTCTGGAGGGTTTCATTGAGCACAAAGGACTAAAGGATGTTATTCTATTAGGTAACTCACTTGGTGGACACATCGGGCTTTTGCATACCAAAATGTTCCCGAAAATGGTCAAGGCGTTGGTAATTACGGGTAGTTCCGGACTCTATGAAAGTGCCATGGGCGATGGTTACCCAAAGCGTGGTGACTATGAGTTTATCAAGAAAAAGGCAGAGGATGTTTTCTACGACCCAAAAGTAGCCACCAAGGAGATTGTAGATGAAGTGTTTGCAACGGTAAACGATCGGATGAAACTGGTAAAAACGTTGGCCATTGCCAAGAGTGCAATTCGCCACAACATGGCAAAGGATTTACCACATATGCACACGCCAACCTGTATTATTTGGGGAGAGAACGATACGGTTACCCCGCCAAACGTGGCCAAGGAATTCCACGAGCTTTTACCGGACTCCGACCTATTTTGGATAGAAAAATGTGGCCACGCCCCTATGATGGAGCACCCCAATGACTTTAACCGAATTCTGGAAGCTTGGCTGAAAAAGCGTAACTTCTAGGCATGAAAATCACCTCGGCAGATTTTGTAATGAGCAACTCCAATGTTGCCAAATGTCCCAATGAACCGTTGCCCGAATATGCGTTTATAGGAAGGTCCAATGTGGGGAAATCTTCCCTGATCAATATGCTGGTAGAACGCAAAGCGTTGGCCAAAACCTCGGGCAGACCGGGCAAAACACAGCTCATCAACCACTTTAAGATCAACAACAATTGGTTTTTGGTGGACTTGCCGGGATATGGTTATGCCCGTGTCTCCAAAAAAGACAAAAAGACCTTTCAAAAATATATCACCGAGTATTTCCAAAAGCGCAAACAACTAGTATGCGGTTTTGTTCTGGTCGATATCCGCCACGAACCACAACCGGTGGATCTGGAATTTATGGAATGGCTGGGTACCAACCAGATTCCCTTTGCCATCATTTTTACAAAAGCGGACAAGTTAAAGCCCAATGCGATTGAACGACAGGTGAATGCTTATCTGCAAAAATTGTTGGAAGGTGCTTGGGAAGCAGCACCTCCACATTTTACCACTTCATCGAGCAACCGAATGGGAAGGGAAGAGCTTTTGGGTTTTATCGATGGTATTAATCAAGACTTTTTCAGGAATACCTGATTGGATTTTCCGAGAATCTGTCAAATCAACAGTTTTCTTGCTAGCTTTAAGGCATGGATACGGTAAAGACCTATCATCAGGTGAACAGAGCAGATGGCTCCCAAGATTTTGGGATTTCCAAAATGGAGGATATTTACAAAAAGCGTGATGGAAAACCGGATACACCTCATCGTCATGATTTCTACACCATTCTGATCGTAAAAAATGGCAAGGGTCGGCACACTATCGATTTCAAGAACTACGAACTCTCCAGCAATCAGATTTATTTTATTGGTCCAGGACAAGTCCACCAACTCACGGAAGAGCTTCCCACCCAAGGCTATTCCGTCGTGTTTTCCTCCCATTTTTTGGCGATGAACCAAATTTTGGTCGATTTTATAGAGGATATCAATCTTTTTAATGATTTTGGCAGCACCCCTCCTTTGGAACTTAGCAAGGCAGAAATGGCAAAAATTGACCGCTACGCCATGGACATGATGGAGTTCATGGGTTCTGGACATGCCTATAACTATGACGCCATCGGGGCATTGCTCAAACTCATACTGATCTCGTGCCATCATTTATGTTCGCTCAACCAGTTGGACGTGCAGACTATGGAATCGGGAGGTTCCCTCGTTCGAAATTTTAAGCGATTGGTGAACCAAAACTATAAGGAATGGCACCATGCTTCGGCCTATGCCGATGCCCTGAACATTACCCCAGACCACTTGAACCGAGTGGTGAAATCGTTGACAGGTAAAACCGCAAAAGAGCACATACAAAGCCGGTTGACCACCGCGGCCAAACGTATGCTTTACTTCACAACGCTTTCCAACAAAGAAATTGCCTTTGAATTGGGGTTCTCCGAACCAGCCAACTTCAGTGCCTTCTTCAAAACCTGTACGGGCTTGGCACCCAGCAAGTTCAAACAAAGTGTCTGATATCGGATTTTCATAAGTCCTTCCCGTATTTTTATATGGTATTATCCCTTGTTTGTGAAGATCTTTGTATCAAACAAAAATCTAAAAGCATATGAAATCCGTTTTACATAAAGCAGCAACACGAGGCCATGCCGACCATGGCTGGTTGAATTCGCACCACACTTTTAGCTTTGCGGGATACCATAATCCTGAGCGTATGAACTTTGGTGTGCTGCGAGTGCTCAACGATGACCGAGTAGCCCCTGGAAAGGGCTTTGGAACCCATCCACACGATAATATGGAGATTATTTCCATTCCCTTGGAGGGTGACTTGGAACATAAAGACAGCATGGGAAACACGAAGACCATCAAACAAGGTGATGTCCAAGTGATGAGTGCTGGAACCGGAATACAGCATAGCGAGTACAACAAGAATGATGACCAAGAGGTCAAGTTCTTGCAGATATGGGTCTTCCCTAACAAACGTAATGTGGAACCACGATACGACCAGATTTCCATTCGGGATATTGAAAAGGAGAACACCTTTTACCAGGTTCTTTCCCCAAATCCAGAGGACAATGGTGTTTGGGTATACCAAGATGCTTGGTTCCATCTAGGGAAATTTGAGGCAGGTGTCACCGATTCGTATGAAATCAAAAAAGAAGGAAACGGGGTGTATGCCTTTATTCTGGAAGGAGAAGTGGAAATTAATGGCCAAAAATTGGACAAACGGGACGGTTTTGGAATTTGGGACACCGATGCATTTAACTTTACATCGATTACCGAGAGCAGGGTCTTGCTAATGGAAGTTCCGATGAGCCTAGATCAAATTGGACGTTAGGCCATCCTTTAAAAAAAGCCCCTTTTTAGGGGCTTTTTGCTTATTTTAGGGTCATAAACACTATTAACCATGACCCAAAATCCTACCAGTAAATTTACGCCGGCCGGTTTTATAAAACTGATGTCCTTTTTGCACATGGGCATTGCCGTGACCCCCATTATACTTGGGGCACTTTTTTATTTCAACAACGATGATCCAAAACTTTTGGTTTCGGATTCCAATGATGTCTTTTTGGCCATAGTCCCCATAGTGGCCCTCGCCAGCATTTATGTTAGCGACCTTATTTTTAAAAAAATAGTGGCCTCCATACCCCAAAATGAAGGACTCAGGTCCAAACTGGCGAAATTCCAGACAGCTTCCATTATCAAATACGCACTATTGGAAGGAGCATCACTTTTCAGCATCGTGATTTTTGGGAACACCCAAAATCTATTGTATTTGATTATCGGTGCGTTCTTACTGCTTTATCTTTTTCTGCAACGCCCCACCAAACAGAAAATTGAGGCGGCATTAAACCTTCAGGGAGCGGAAAAAGTAAAATTTAATCGCCTTGATGAACCCTTGGTCTAATGCGTTATTTTTTCAATTCCAGCTTTTCCGCGAAATAATCACAGAAATCCTTCATCGTAGCCGTCATTTTTTCGTCTTGGGTCGCTTTGTAGAAGGTATCGGCCATCGTCACCAAGGTTTGATGAAAGAACACCTTCATCTCGTCCACCGGCATATCCTTGGTCCATAAATCTATTTTGAGGGATTCTTGGTTGTTGCTGTCCCAAACGGACAATAGCATGGCTTTGGCCTCCTCTTCGTTGATGCCACCATCCTGTGCCGACCATTTCAATTCCTCGGGAACTCGGTTCTCGTCCAATCCTACTTTTAAAGTGATTTCCGAAGTATGTGTTACTGCCATTTATCGTTTTGGTTTGTAATTTGACTGTTTTAAAATTTCATCCGCGGGCATTTCCAGCAATTGTTGAAGACCCGTATCCGTTTTTTCCATAAAGGCCCGCACAATTTGCCACCCCATGTACCTTCCCAAACGTGGTGGGGATTCATTGTCCAGCTCCAGACCAAATTTAGTGAAGGGTGCTGGGTCCAGAAATTTACGGTCCAAACCTGTGTCGGTGCTGTACAACAGCTCCCGCTCCACAAAGTAGGTCCACATTTGCTCCTCATTGGCCGTAGCCCAATCCATTTGCTCTTCCGAATAGCCGATTTTTTGGGCATCCGTAGCCGATGGAATCAATTTATCCTTCAGGTACAATTCCTTGCCATAATAGACCATGCGGGAGAGAAGCGTCCGGTTCCTTGGGTAAGAAATCACCTTTTTGGCAAAGGCATTGGCCACATCCGAAGCCAAAAACTTTTTATCCAAAGAAGCAGCAATGTAGCGCTGCATTCCTTCGTAAAAGTGATGGTCTTCGCCCAAATAGTTATCTAGGCCGATAAGCAAAAGTGTGTCTGTCAATATAATTCGGTTCTCGTACCTCACATCAGAAGTCAAGGTTACAATATGCGGTATCTCAGTATCTGGAAAGTAATATTTGATGTGCTTGAACAGCGACTCCAAATCAGCAGCCTGCTCTTCAAAATCTCCAAAAGCCTTGTCCACTTCTTCGGAAAGCTCAATTTGAATGGTATCCGATAACTTGGCCACCCATACGCTATCTGGAAACTGTTCTGGGAACAAATAAGGATATTTTGCCTTTAATTCGGGAATTTCCGTAGCAGAGGCATCGGCAAATTCTAGGTCGAATCTTGAAATGCGGAGGTCAACGGGAACTTTATCGATTTCAGCTTCCGTTTTATCGGTTTCCCCGCAAGACCAAAGCACCAAGATAAGAGCCAAAGGCATCCCATGACCTATCCTATTCCTAAAGTATTTCAACAACCGCTTCATTTTTAAGGGTACAGGGTTTAAATTTACAGGGCACAAAGGTAAATTATTGAATCTAAATAGGAAGATATGCAAACAGAAAAGGTAATCGCACATATTGTTGATTGGTTAAGGGACTATGCCGAAAATGCCAAGTGTAAGGGTTTTGTCATTGGGGTGTCGGGAGGTATCGATTCTGCGGTCACCTCTACCTTATGTGCCAAAACCGGATTGGACCTTTTGTGTTTGGAAATGCCGATTCACCAAGGTAAAAATCAGGTAACCCGTGCGGACCGACATATTGATTGGTTGATGGAAAACTTTCCCAATGTGTCCAGACAACCCGTTGACCTTACTCCCGTCTTTGACAGTTTGGTGGGTGCTTTCCCAAAAGTGGATGATGAGGAGGAACGGATGATGTCGCTTGCCAATACCCGGGCAAGGCTCCGGATGACAACCTTATATTATTTTGCTGCCCTTAAAGGGTATTTGGTAGCGGGAACCGGGAATAAGGTTGAAGATTTTGGCGTAGGCTTCTATACCAAATATGGTGACGGCGGTGTAGATCTCTCCCCTATTGCCGACCTGGTCAAAACAGAAGTGTACGAACTAGGAAGAGTGCTGGGTGTCAACCAAGATATCATGGAGGCAGCCCCCACCGATGGACTCTGGGGAGATAGCAGAACGGACGAAGACCAAATAGGGGCTTCATACCCCGAACTGGAATGGGCGATGGACATGGACGATAAGGGTAAAACTGCGGCCGATTTTACGGGTAGGGAAAAGGAAGTTTTCACTATTTATAAAAGATACAACACCGCCAACAAACACAAGATGGTTCCGATTCCCATTTGTGAAATTCCAAGTAATTTAAAGTAGCGGTTCACCCTAAAAACCTTAGATTAAGACGAAAAAAACCATATAAAAACTATGGTTTTAAGAAAAAAATTACACTTTTACATGATTAAATTGTTATCTTGCTTGCTAATTATTGTAAGTTTTTAGCCACTAACCATTCATTAAACAAATCTTAAGAAAATGATAAAAGTATTGATAGCTGATAACCATCCGGTTGTAAGGCTTGGTATCAAAAAGGTACTTGAATCCAGCTCTGACATTGAAATCATTGCAGACGTATCAACTACCGAAGAGCTTTTTAATACATTGAAATCCATAACCCCCGATGTAGTTATTTTGGAGATGGACATTCCCGAAATCAACGGAATTGCCACCCTAAGAAAAATGAAACAGGATTTCCCTGACATTAAAACTTTAATGTACAGCGGGCAATCCGAAGATGTGTACGCCTTGAGCACCATACGAGCCGGTGCCTACGGATACCTTTCCAAAACTGCCGATTTGGAGTACATTATTTCAGCCGTAAGAAAAGTAAGTGAAGGCAATATGTTCATCACCAATGAACTGGCCCAAAGACTTGCCTTCGACGAAAGCACCCAAAAACCAAGAAGATTCTTTAGAAAACTCTCTTCCCGAGAAGTTGAAGTATTGAAACTCTTGGCCAGCGGTAAACGAAACAAAGAAGTAGCAGAGGGATTAAATCTGAACGAAAAAACAGTAAGCACCTACAAAGCCCGATTGATGAAGAAGTTGAACGTGGATAATTTGGTGGACTTGCTGCAACAGGCCAAAGCCCTGGAACTCTATTAGAAATACCCAACCAAACCAACTATTGTATTGACCCTTTTCAATTGTATTGGAAAGGGTTTTTACGTTTAGGAAAGTACGCGGTTCAATTTGGCGTTCAAGAGTTTGTTAAGTTGAAGGTAGTTCATAATCTCCTCCAAAATTTCGGTATTGTCGCCCACGTGGTCCTGTGTTTTTTCCTTCAGCTTTTCAATACGGTTTTTAATAAGGTTGCACCGAAGGGTTAGAATAGTCTCACCTACCAATTGTGCCACTCCTATTTTTTTCTCTTTAGGATAAATATCCCGTCGCTCCCAATCATGGAGCACATATTGCTCCTCCTCCATCAATATGGAGGATACCTCAGCAACCACTTCTTGGTCCAGTTCCGATAGAAAAGAACTCACAGAAAACTCGGTATCCTCATTCAACCGCTCTATCAATTTATAATAAATGGTCTTGAACTGCTCATTGGTCAGTTCAATTTCATCATCCTGAAGATCCAAATACACTTTTTCATATACTTTGGATTCCACAATTTCCGGCTCCAAGACCAATTCTCCATCTTCATTCTCTTTCAGCACCAAGTCCTCAAATTCCTGCTTTTGGTTACCATACAACAATAGGACCTCTATAATTTTCCGCTCCAACTCGTACTGGACATCCACCTTTTCCACCACTGCATCGTTCTTGACCACTTCAAAGACCTTCTGTTCTTGCTTGGCCTTTTTAGCCGTATCGGTCTGGTGCTTTTTGTCCAGCTGCGCCAAGGTATTGTACAGGACTTCTTCAGAAATCTGCATCATCTTGGCACATTCCTGCACATAAATTTCCTGTCGGATACGATCGGGGATTTTACTGATACTGTTTACAATATCCCGCACCGTATCGGCCCTTTTGATAGGGTCGTTGGCGGCTTCCTTGGCCAGCAAGGAAGTTTTGAACTGGATAAAGTCCATGGCATTCCCCTCCAGATACGCCACCAAATCCTCGTAGGTATTGTTCTTGGAAAAACTATCGGGGTCCTCGCCCTCCGGAAAAGTGCACACCTTTACGTTCATCCCCTGTTCCAAGATCAGGTCGATACCGCGAAGGGAAGCCCTAAGTCCAGCAGCATCACCATCAAAAAGAACGGTAATGTTCTTGGTCAACCTATTTATGAGCCGAATCTGTTCGGGGGTCAATGCGGTTCCACTGGAGGATACCACATTCTCAATACCGCTTTGGTACATTTGGATGACATCCGTATACCCTTCCACCAAAAAACAGTTGTCCTCTTTGGCAATGGCCTGTTTGGCAAAATAAATGCCGTAGAGCACCTTGCTTTTGTGGTAAATCTCGCTTTCGGGCGAGTTCAAGTATTTGGCGGCTTTCTTATCATTCGTCAAAATACGGCCACCAAAACCGAGCACCCGGCCACTCATGGAATGGATGGGGAACATGACCCGCCCTTTGAAACGGTCGAATGTCCTGTTCTCGCCCCCCGCCTGTTCCTTGACAATGGTCAGCCCTGTTTTTTCCAAAAACTCCAACTGATACCCTTTATCCAAGGCGGTTTTGGTAAAGGCCTCCCACTCATCCAGACTATAGCCAAGGCCAAACTTTTTGATGGTCTCGTCCGTGAACCCACGTTCCTTGAAGTACGACAGCCCTATGGCCTTTCCCGGTTCGCTTTCCCAAAGGGTCTGGGCAAAGTACTTTTGGGCATATTCCGAGACCAGATACATGCTTTCCCGCTCGTTGGCCTGCTCCTTTTGCTCATTGGTCTGTTCGGTTTCCTCAACCTCAATATTATATTTTTTGGCCAAGTACTTTATGGCTTCGGGATAGGTAAAATGTTCGTGCTCCATCAAAAAAGCCACCACATTGCCTCCTTTCCCGCTACTGAAATCCTTCCATATCTGCTTCACAGGGGAAACCATGAAACTAGGGGTCCGTTCATCCGTAAAAGGACTCAATCCCTTAAAATTGGACCCTGATTTCTTCAATTGTACAAAATCACCGATTACCTCCTCCAAACGGGCAGTCTCGTATACTTGGTCTATGGTGGTTTTTGAAATCAAGGTACTGTATCAATCTAGCGGTTAAAGGTAAATAAAAACAATGTTTTTGGTGAATGCAAGAAGGAATTCCATCTTTTACATTTTGTATCTTAGGGGCTCTTGCCGTTGGAGCAAGTAAACTAGATTACAAGAAATATGAAGATCAAAAAAATGGCAAGTACTCGGTGGGCCATCACCACCGTACTATTGACTTTTATTGTATCTGCCTACGGCCAAATGGCCAAAAAAGCGGGTCCCATTATCGAAAATGGCGAAGCACAAGTGGTCGAAGCCTTTTCCGACCCCAGCAAATGGATTCGCCACGACCTTTGGGTAGAAACGGAGTTTGATTCGGATGGTGACGGAAAACTTGATCGTATGCACGTAGATGTCACACGACCGGAACAAACCGAAACAGAAGGACTACAACTTCCCGTAATTTATGAATCCAGTCCCTATTATGCAGGTACCGCAGGAATGGATAAAGGTATTTTTTGGGACGTAAAACACGAACTGGGAGAAGCTCCAAAACCGAGAACGCACCCCAACGTGACACGTGTTGGGGAACGCCCCATTATTTCAAACTCCCAAGTGATGACATGGGTGCCCAGAGGCTATATCGTTGTCCATTCCTCTTCCCCGGGCACAGGGCTATCGGACGGTGCTCCAACCGTGGGCGGTGATAATGAATCCCTTGCCCCAAAAGCCGTTATCGATTGGCTCAACGGGAGGGCCAAAGGGTATACCGAAAGGGATGGGGATACAGAAGTGAAGGCCTATTGGTGCACTGGAAAGGTGGGCATGACGGGTACTTCATACAACGGGACCCTACCATTGGCGGCTGCGACAACAGGAGTCGATGGACTGGAAGCCATCATCCCCATTGCCCCGAACACTTCCTATTACCACTATTATCGTTCCAATGGATTGGTTCGGTCTCCAGGAGGATATTTGGGTGAAGATATTGATGTGCTTTATGATTTTATCCACAGCGGAGACGAATCCAAAAGAGCCCGGAACAATAAAGTAATCCGTGATACGGAAATGAAGAACGGACTCGATCGTATTACCGGTGATTACAATGACTTTTGGGCTGGAAGGGATTATCTGAACGACATGAAACCCATGAAAGCGGCCATATTAATGTCGCACGGTTTCAACGACTGGAACGTAATGCCCGAACACAGCTATCGGATTTATAAAAAAGCCAAGGAAATGGGATTGCCTGTCCAAATTTATTATCATCAGAACGGACATGGTGGCCCACCTCCCATTTCGATGATGAACCGCTGGTTTACCCGTTACCTGTACGGGGTAGAAAACGGGGTAGAAAACGACCCCAAAGCATGGATCGTGAGGGAAAATGATGCAAAGGACAACCCAACTCCCTATGCAGACTATCCCAATCCGGATGCCAAGGACGTCACACTTCACCTAAGTCCAGGTGCCCCAGGAAAAGGTGGATTGTCTACGGATAGGCCAGATAATGCTGGAACCGAGACCTTAGTGGACAATTATTCCTTTTCAGGCTCCAGTTTGGCAAAAGCGGAGACCACCGAGCACCGATTACTATATGTCACTCCAATATTAACCAAGGATGTGCACATCTCCGGCATACCCAAAATCAATATCAAGATGGCCAGTAGCAAACCTGCTGCCAATTTATCCGTATGGTTGGTTTCATTGCCATGGTCGGAAGCCCTGAACACCAAAATTACCGATAACATCATCACGCGTGGATGGGCCGACCCTCAAAACCATCAATCATTGACCGAGAGTAAACCTTTGGTTCCAGGGAAATTTTATGAAATGGAATTTGAGTTGATGCCCGATGACCAAATAATCCCAAAGGGACAACAAATTGGCTTGATGATATTCTCCAGCGACAAGGAATTCACCCTCTGGCCGGAGCCCGGCACCGAATTGACCATAGATTTGGAAGGAACTACACTCACCCTCCCCATTGTAGGTGGGAAATTATGATGGTTTTGGATGGTCAACTGACCAAAATCATGTAACTTAAAGGAGATATTCAAGAACTTAGGGAAGTTTAACCAATACCTAAGTTCTCATGAAAATATTAATCATTTATGGCACCGTGGAAGGGCAAACGCGAAAAATTGCCCGGTTTATGGAACAGGTCCTTCAGGAGGAAGGCCATCAAGTAGCTATTGCCAACGCTGTGGAGGAACCTCCTGCCCCGAACGATTTTGACGCTGCCCTTATCGGGAGCTCCGTACATGTGCAGAAGTACAACACCTTGATCAAGGATTATGTGCTAGAGCATTTAGATACCTTGAATAGCATGCCCACAGCTTTTTTTTCAGTGAGTATGGCCATGGCATCTTCCATTAAAGAGGAACACGAAGAGATAACGCAGGTAGCCGAGGACTTTTTGAAAGAAATGCAATGGAACACTGCGACCGTTTGGCATATCGCCGGAGCTTTGAAATACACAAAATATAATTATTTCAAAAAACTGATCATGCGTTCCATTGCCAAAAAAGAAGGAGGGTCCGTGGATACGGACAAAGACCATGAATACACGGATTGGACCAAAGTCAAGGAACAGGTCCTCAGTTTTTCGAACCGATTAAAAACATAATCAACATATATGGACAGACATAGTTTTACAACACTTTCAGAAGCAATAAATACATTGACACAAGAGGACGGATATAAAGAGGATTTTGAGGCCGACGAAACGTGCATTAAGGCACTCTATTCCAAAAGGGAGTATCAGCCTGATGACCTACAGATTATCGATTCCTATCGGTTTGAGGGAATGACCAATCCGGGCGATCAGTCTACTGTATTTGCCATTGAGGCAAAGGACGGCACCAAGGGCACCATGGTGATGTCCTATAGCGCCACCAGTGGGCAAAACGAGGAACTCATTAAACAGATTCCGTACAAAAAGGATTGATCATACGAACAATTTGCCCACCGAAGAGGGTTGGTGCAACAACCATCCCGTAAGGCTAAATCTACTTTTGTGGGCCTTGAGCACTGCATGGGGCACTTCGGCACTTTTAAACATAACACAGCGGCCCGCCAATGGCTCTACCAAAAAACTGGAACCATCTTTTTCGAAGATTTCGAGCTCGCCACCATCCCCTTGTTTCCAGTCATCGTTCAAATAGATGATCATGGAAATCATCCGGTTGTTACGGTTTTCGAACTGGTCCAAATGCTTATCGTAATGACCACCCGATGGGTAATGGGCCAAATGGAATTCATATCCCGACAGACTGAGGTAGCAATATCGGTTGAAAATATGCATCGTCTCATCCAAAAGGTCCCAATAGCCCGTTAATCGGGCGTCACGGTTCCTGTCCAACCAATAGGTGAAATCCCCCCGTATTTTCGTGTCGATTTGATGATCGGCATGGGCACCTATTCCCGCTTCCTTAAAACTGGGCAGCTTACCGAGAAAAAAAGTTTTGATCTCCGTATACAGCTCGTCCCTTAGAAAGTGGTCGATAATCACATAATCCTTACTGGAGATGTCATCCATCCAGGACAACCAATCCTCCAAACCGTGATAGGCGTTCAATGCTTCAAAAATGTGGGCGAATGTAGAAAATAATTAAAAACGAAATTCATTTTTCTTTAATCATTTGGGAAACGCTAATTTTGAACATATCAACATCCAGTAGCCATGATTCTATTCTTTGGAACACGACCCGGCAAAAAAGAGACCAAGGTACTTACCCACGCAACTTGCCCCTATTGCAACCAAACTGGGACATTGACAGCAGTGGCACAGCCCAACTATGCCCATTTGTTCTGGATTCCGCTATTTACGATCAATAATATCCGCTATGCGGAATGTTCCCACTGCAAAAAAGTCTACTACAAGGAAGATTTTACGCCAGAAATGGAACAGGCCCTACTGAAATAAAAAACGGCCGGGAAACCCGACCGTTGGCTAACCCATTGGAGTGGTTATATATCAAACCGAAGGCCCAGTGATATATTGTTTTGTTTGATTTCCGCATCCTTGAAAATTGGGTTCAAATCATATTTGATGTAAAGCAACACCCCATCGAAACCCATGTATCCGCTCACACCATAGATAAGGTCGCTACTGTTGTAATCCCTTTTGAGCTTGTCCTTTACATTTTCGCCATCGCGATTGTACTTTAATTTTTGACGAGTGCCAAGGTTGAATCCGCCGTAGCCCCCAAAACCAAGTCTAAATTGATCTCTGATGGAGTATCGCATGCTACGCTCCGTTTTTCGTAATCGCGAGGGACCAACTTCAAAATGAACGGGAAAAACTAGATTGTCCATTCGGAACTTGGATTTATCCAAATCAAATTCGAATTCCTCCAAAACGGTTTGGTTTCCCTCTTGAACAAAGATTCGGTTCCCGTCAGGTTTTAGGCCATTGAACTGAAAAGAAAAACCATAATTGAACCGAAGCCAATTGGAATTTTTAAAGACCCTGGTACGCCATTGCCAGCCCATTTCAAAAAAACGGCTTCCTCCAACTTTATAGGGGTTATCGTTCAAGGACTGCCCTTCAATCAAAGCATTGTTTAAACCAACGGCCATGACAAAATCGGAATACGTTCGCCTATCGTATTTAATCTCGCGTTTTCTTGGATTTCGTCTAAAGCTGATAATCGGTTTGCCATCGATAAGAATACCCAAACGTCCCCAATCATCATAAATGGTATCCGTTTCGGCTAAGGTCAACACCTCCCCTTTGTTTCGTTCCAGCAAGGCAATTCTATTATCGATAATGGCCACGCGATTTTCAATGTTCAGGGCTCGTTGTTTGGCCACTTCTTCCTTCAAAACCCTAGCTTCGTTTTCAGTGATATCCCCATTGTCCAAACGCTGGTTGATATCCCTTACCTCCAATTTCAGGGCTTCTTTCTCTTGTTCAATGATGCGCTGTTTTTCCAACTTCAACGCTTCAATTTTCCGTTGATAATCTTCTTGTCCAAAAGCCGCTACGGAACCAAGGAACAAGATTAAGATGGTTGAATAAAATGCAATTGTTTTCATGATTGTTTTTGGATTATAAACCTCCCTCCTTCCTGCCGTTTGGGCAGGAAGTTGTAAGAGGTTTGACTTGATTGATGAATAATTCTACTGATTTCGGTCTGCCACCGCAGTACGTAATTTTAGGTAACCTGATTTGAGCGCATCAAAAATTTGGTCACGGAACGTTTCGTCCAGCTCGTCTTCCACTTCGGCCAGCAGTGCCATGGCATCTACAGAGCCGCTTTCCGTGAACAACTTATCCGTTAAGATTTGGCGTTGGGCCGCCCTCAAAAGGGAGTCTACCTCGGCATCGGTCACATCCTGATGCGCATGCTCCATCAGTTCCACCTGTGCCACCACTTCTTCCACTTTTTGGGCAATCAACGCATCCGAGTTGATTAAAATTTCATCCTTTAATGGGGTTTTGGTTTCTTCCTCCGCTATCCTATCGTTGGAAAAAGGCTGCTCGAGATTCAAAGGCTCCTCTATCTCGGCAATCTTGGAGTCAACCTCAATCCCAACAACTTCCATTGATTCCTCAAGAGGTTCGACATTGGTATTTTGTTCGGGCTCAATCGTGGTTTCGGGTTTTGTTGCCGTTTCCACTACTTGGTTTTCCTCTACTCTGGGTGACTCGTTCGTGAAAAAGAAAACCGACACCAATACCACACCCACCACACTGGCGGCGACGGCATATAGCAACCAAGGGGTTCTCCTTTTGGGCGAAGGTCCTTTGACCTGTGAAGCAATCTTATCCCAAGCACCTTCGGACGGTGCAATGGTTCGCTCCTCCAGTTTTTCCTTGATATGTTTTTCCAATTTATCCATATCCCTTATTGTTTGTTCGCCGATTGTGATTTGGGCGACATTCCTTTTAAATTCAAATTTTCCTGAAGCATCTTTCGGGCCTTGAACAGTTGTGATTTTGACGTGCCTTCGGAGATTTCGAGCATATCGGCGATTTCCTTGTGCCCGTACCCTTCCATGGCATACAACAAAAACACCGCTTTATAACCTTCGGGCAGTCCATCGATCAAATGCTGCACATACTCAACATCCAAAAGACCGTTATTCTGTCCAAAATCAATGTCTTTTGTTTCTTCCATGGCTTCCTCATCGTAAACCACAAACTGTCTTTTCCGCAAATAGGAAATGCTTTCCCGCACCATAATGGTTCGAATCCAACCTTCAAAACTGCCCTTAAATTGATAAGAACTTAAATGGTTGAATACCTTAACGAATCCATTGATCATCACGTCCTCGGCAAAATGCAGGTCCATAATGTACTGCCTGCAAACGCTCAGCATTTTAGGCGAAAATCTATCGTAGAGCTCCTTTTGGGCCTGTGGGTCTCCCTTGATCGATTTCTTGATCAACTGCTTTTCGTTGCTATGTAGCGTAATGATTTTCAAAAAAGTTTGGTTTACAAAAGTGCTTCTATTAATAGAGACGGGATACAAACACAAATAGTTGCCTGAAAATTAAAAATTTTCAGTAAAATATTGATTTTCAATTTATTAAAAATTATTTTTTTCGGTCTACCACGTAGTTGACCATAAGTTTGAGGGCACTTTTGTATTCGGAATCGGGATAATTGTCCAAAATGGCCAAGGCTTCATCCTTAAATTCCAACATCTTCACCACGGCATAATCCAGTCCACCTTTTTCCTTCACATAGGCAATGACTTCCTTGACGCGCTTTTTGTCCTTATTGTGTTTTTTGATGGAGTTGATCAACCACTTTTTCTTTTCCTTATCACTCTGGTTTAAGGCATAGATCAAAGGAAGGGTCATTTTTTGTTCCTTGATATCGATTCCAGTAGGTTTCCCGATTTTTTCGGCGCCGTAGTCAAAAAGGTCATCCTTTATTTGAAACGCCATGCCGCAGAGTTCCCCGAATTTCCGAAAGGTTTCCACTTCTTCCGAATCGGGACGCACGGAACAGGCTCCCATGCTGCAACAGGCTGCAATCAAAGTGGCGGTCTTTTGCCGGATGATATCATAATACACCTCTTCCGTAATATCCAAAAGTCTTGCCTTTTCGATTTGGAGGAGTTCCCCTTCGCTCATATCGCGAACGGCATTGGAAATAATGTGCAATAAATCATAGTTCTTGCCTTCCAAAGAGACCAAAAGGCCTTTGGAAAACAGAAAATCCCCCACCAAAACGGCAATTTTGTTTTTCCAAAGGGCATTGATGGAGAAAAAGCCCCTGCGCTTGTTGCTATCGTCCACTACATCGTCATGAACCAAGCTTGCAGTATGTATCAACTCAATAATGGAAGCTCCAGTGTAGGTCCGTTCGTTGACTTCGCCGTTCAACAATTTGGCGGTCAAAAAAACAAACATCGGGCGCATTTGCTTGCCCTTTCTGTTGACTATGTAATAGGTAATCCTGTTGAACAATGCGACTTTGGAGGACATGGACTTGAGGAATTTTTCCTCGAAAAGCTGCATCTCATTTTCAATGGGCTCCCTTATCTGCGAAACGATTTTCAACGTAACGGGTGGTGTTTGGTTTTGAAACCCTAAAAGTAGGGAAAATGAAAGAGTTGATGGAATGAAATCCGAGTTTTAAGATACAGTCCTCAAACTATCGATGATTTGCAGGGAATGAAGGTCCAGGATGAAGGGCAAAAGTGGAAAAACAATATATCTCCTGTCCCTTGTCTCAAAACTAGCTCTTGTTTGCTAGCTGACCACAGGCGGCATCGATATCCTTTCCACGAGATCTGCGGATGGTGACCGTGATTCCGTTGCGTTCCAAGGTATTTTGGTACATTTCCACCGCTTGATTGGAGGCTTGTTGAAACTCGCCGTCATCAATGGGGTTGTACTCTATCAAATTTACTTTTGAAGGGGCAAACTTGCAGAACTTGACCAAGGCATCGGCTGCTTCTTGGGTATCGTTGATTCCTTTCCACACCACATATTCGTAGGTAATCCTGTTTTTGGTCTTGCTGTACCAATATTCCAAGGATTCCCGTAAATCTTTCAAAGGAAATGTGGCATTAAAGGGCATGATGGAGGTGCGAACCTCGTCTATCGCAGAGTGTAAGGATACGGCCAAACCGAATTTCACCTCTTCATCTGCCATTTTTTTTATGATTTTGGGTACGCCGGAGGTCGAAACCACAATGCGCTTCGGAGACATACCGAGTCCCTCGGGCGATGTAATCTTATCAATCGCCTTGAGCACGTTGTTGTAGTTCATCAAGGGTTCACCCATCCCCATAAAAACGATGTTGCTTAACGGACGGTCAAAATACAATCGGCTCTCGTTATCTATCGCCACCACTTGATCGTAGATTTCATCGGGATTCAGGTTTCGCATCCGCTTTAAACGTGCGGTAGCACAAAATCGGCAATCCAAACTACAGCCCACTTGACTGGAAACACATGCCGTGGTGCGGGTTTCGGTAGGTATCAGAACGGACTCCACGACCAGACCATCGTGCAAACGCACCGCATTTTTTATGGTACCATCCGAACTGCGCTGCATTTGGTCCACCCGAATGTGGTTGATCACGAAATTATCCTCCAACATTTTACGGGTTTCCTTGGAGATGTTGGTCATGGCATCAAAATCGTGGGCAGACTTTTGCCACAACCATTCATAAACTTGGTTGCCCCGGAATGCTTTATCGCCCTGCCCCACAAAAAAATTGCGGAGCTGCTCCTTGGTCAATGCCCGTATGTCCTTTTTTTTGACTTCCACTAGTTAAAGATAAGCAAGAAAAAATCCCGCTGGCCATAAGCGAGCGGGATTTCTGTTTTATGAATATTCCGTTTTACAGAATCAGCATGGCATCCCCGTAGGAATAGAAGCGGTAACCTTCCAAAATGGCTTGTTTGTAGGCCTTTTTCATGAGGTCGTGCCCCATAAATGCCGAAATCATCATCAATAAGGTGGATTTTGGCAAGTGAAAGTTGGTCACCATGCAATTCGCGATGCTGAATTCGTAAGGAGGAAAAATGAACTTGTTGGTCCAGCCCTCAAAGGTATTCAACGTATGCTCGGATGAAACGGCACTTTCCAAACTTCTCATCACCGTGGTCCCCACAGCGCAAACTTTTCTTTTATTGGCTTTAGCTGTATTTACGATTTCGGTGGCCTTTTCATCAATGACCAATTCCTCGCTATCCATTTTGTGCTTGGACAGGTCTTCCACCTCAACCGGGTTAAAAGTCCCCAATCCTACGTGAAGGGTAACCTCGGCAAAGTTGATACCTTTAATTTCCAATCGCTTGAGCAAATGCTTGGAAAAATGAAGTCCTGCAGTTGGGGCGGCTACGGCACCTTCATGCTTGGCATAAATGGTCTGGTAGCGTTCCTCATCTTCTGGTGTGACCTCCCTTTTGATGTATTTTGGAAGTGGGGTTTCTCCCAATTCCCTCAATTTTCTTCTAAAATCGGTATAAGAGCCATCGTAAAGAAAGCGTAGGGTCCTACCTCTTGATGTGGTGTTATCGATCACCTCGGCCACCAAACTTTCGTCCTCCCCGAAATACAGTTTGTTACCGATACGGATCTTCCTTGCTGGATCTACCAACACATCCCACAAACGCTGTTCTTGGTTTAGTTCCCTCAACAAGAAAACCTCGATACGCGCTCCTGTTTTTTCCTTGTTTCCAAAAAGTCGGGCTGGAAATACCTTAGTGTTGTTCAAGACCAAGACATCGTCTTCATCAAAATAATCGACAAGGTCTTTGAACATTTTATGTTCAATTTTTCCGCTATCACGGTGAACCACCATTAGTCTGGATTCGTCCCTGTGTTCCGCAGGATATTCTGCCAATAACTCTTTAGGCAATTCAAAATTGAAGTTTGATAATTTCATGTGGACTTTTTTTCGATTTTTTTAAAAGAGGGGCAAATATACAACCTACCCATAGCGGATGTCAAGTAATTTGATGATTAAATGTGGATTACAATTCTTGGACCAGGAATCCAAGCGTCTTTAGGTCGCTCCAAAAATCGGGATAGGATTTGGAAACCACTTCGGCATCGTTCACGGTAAAATCAGCCTTGAGGGCCAGTGGTCCAAAGGCCATCGCCATTCGATGATCGTTATAGGTATCGACCGAAACCTCTGGTTTCAATTTGTTTTGCGGGTGAAGGGTCAAGCTCTCGGCATCAATTTCCACTTTGGCCCCAAACTTACCCAATTCGGTCTGCAATGCGGCCAATCGGTCCGTTTCCTTTATGGGCAGGGTGTGCAATCCAGTCAAATGACAACCTATGCCTAATCCCAAACAGGTCACAGCAATGGTCTGTGCAATATCCGGGGCATTGGACAAGTCGTACTCCAAGTAATTAGTAATGGGTTCGTTGTTTTTTTTCAGCACAATGGAGTTGTTGGAAAAAGAGGTCTCAACTCCGAAACTTGTATAGATTTCGGCCAAAATGCTATCACCTTGCAGGGAATTCTTTTTGTAGGAAGCCAGTTGAATCTCCGAGCCTGCTTCGCAGAGGGCCGCTATGCTGTAAAAATAACTGGCGGAACTCCAGTCGGATTCTACCACCAAGGTAGTATCGGCAACAGCTTTTTGGGGTGCAACGGTGATTTTGTTTCCTTCAAAAGTCGTTTCAACCCCGATTTGTTCCAACAGGGCCAGGGTCATTTTGATATAGGGTACCGATGTAATCTTCCCTACCAGTTCCAACTTTAGGCCGTTTTTCAGGCTCGGGGCAATCAGCAACAAGGCTGAAATGTATTGACTGCTGATATTTGCCGGTAGTGAAACTGTACTTTTTTCCAATGTTTTCCCTTTGATGTTCAAGGGAGGGTAGCCTTCCTCCTTTAGGTATTCGATATCCGCACCCAAGGAACGCAACGCTTCGACCAAAACTTGGATAGGTCGTTCCTGCATCCGTTCTGAACCCGTTAAGGTAACGTGCTTACCTTCTTGCGAAGCAAAATAGGCGGTTAAAAAACGCATGGCCGTTCCTGCGTGGTGAATGTCCACTGTACCTTCGGATTTGCCCAATCCTTTCTGCATGACTTCTCCATCATCCGAATTGGAAAGGTTCTCAATTTTGATATTGGGAAACAGTGCCTGCAACAACAAGGAACGGTTGGTTTCGCTCTTGGAGCCGGTAATGGCAATGGACTTTTGGATTTTTTTGTGGTCGGGTGCTGAAAGTTGGAGTTTCAATTCGTTTGGGTTTGCATGAATGGTCAAAACTAGAAAAAACAGGCCTAATGTCCTGTCAGCGGGCCAACTTTATTTGAGCTTTTTGTTATTTTGATGACGGTCGTGGTCACGTTCGGTCTTTAGGTCCAACTTTTTATCAAAAGCCTTTTGCAGGTCGATGCCCGTTTGATTGGCCAAACAAAGTACCACAAAGACCACATCGGCGAGTTCTTCCCCTAAATCTTTGGCCTTGTCGGATTCCTTTTCGCTTTGTTCACCATAGCGTCTGGCGATTATTCGTGCCACCTCTCCCACCTCTTCGGTGAGCTGGGCCATATTGGTCAGTTCGTTAAAGTATCGGACCCCGTGGTTTTTGATCCATTCATCAACCGCTTTTTGTGCATTTTCTATGTTCACCTCAGAGGAATTTAAAATCTGCACTAAGGTACTAACAATACTCTTTTAGACCTTTTCAAACACCAAATAACTTTGGTTGATGCTGGTCACAGCCTGTTCAAACAACTCTTTTATAAATAAATAGCCCTCACTTTTGTATTGTGTTGAACGCAATTGAAGGTTAAAGAAAATGATGACATTTTTCTCGGATGTAGAACAGTTGAACCTAAGCACTCCGCTCCCTCCCGGAAGTGCCAAGTTGTTGTTTTCTGGAAGGCTCTTCACCCGATAACCTTTAGGTATGGTAATGTTGGCCATGTACTTGTAATTGCGAAGGTACCCAAAATCGACAGGGTAGTTCCTCTCTGAGCTTTTGAAAGGGTTACTTTGGAAAAAGCGAATCAAAAACGGGTTAAAATAAATGCTAGTAGAGGTATCCAAGTTTTCCAACTCGAAGCTAAAATGTTCCATTAACAAATTATCATTGGATTTCTCGGCATCCAGCTCATATTGATCTATGTAAAAGTCACCATTGGTATTCTTTTCCACCTCATCCAAATATTGCTGATTGGTAATACTTGATAAATGGTTTCTTTTGAAGTAGGCTTCATATCCTCGGGACATCTCATCAAAAGTTCCTCGCGCAGTGCCCTCATCTAAATTTAGGTCAAGCTGGAGCATCACTTCCTTGCTATTCCCTTTGGGCGATTCGATGTCGTACCAATAACTTTCCCCATCGAGGTCCATAACCCTTCCATAGTAGTTTAGGCAACGGTAGGGAAGCATTCCGAAGGGAAGCTGTTTTTCCGTGGCATCCAAAAGATATGTGGTTCCGTCAATATCGAGTTTGGCAATTACATAATTAAAATCCGACATTACTGGATGGCTTCTTTTTGGAAGCCCGTGAGCCCTTGTGGAGAGCAACATCAAATCGGCATCCATTCCTGCAGCATTGAGCAGATTGATCAAAGTAATGTTGATTTCCGCTACGTTGCCAACACCCTCGTCAAATGCTTTTTTCACGTTATTGTCCCGAAAGATTCCAAACTTTCCGTTCCAGGAATAATGGGATTTCACAAAGTTGTAGAGATTGATTGCCTTTTCCGACTCTTCCTCCGCACCAGTGATAATGTCTATTGGTACGTTTCTTTCAAAATAATTCTTTTTTCTAAGTTGCCCACCGATATCACGATCTGATCTAAATTCCTTATCAACATCTTTCCAAGATTTGGTATACCGCTCTTTAACGCCCCGAAAGCTCAGGTATTCGGATAGCTCAAACTCCAAACGAGATTGATAATTAGAAGCGGCAAGCATATATTCCTCGTCACTTTTAAAAGCAGGCACATCTTCCATAACATACTTGAGCACCTCGCAGTCCGCTTGTTTGTTGACATTGGGAATACTAAAGCAATTCTCCTTTATTGTTGCTTCATTTACCGTTAAGGGCAGGTTTCCAAATAAAGATCGGTTATAACTGTAGTTCCCAGGGATCTTAGCATTATACTCCGTGTAAACCTTGGGAATGTCATCTTGGAAATCCCATCCGTTTAAGTTGTAAAAAAATGGGGACTGAACTTCATAAGTAAATTCCAAAATAGATCCTTCCTGCACATTGGAAAAGGTAAATCTTTTCTCCGACCAATGTTCGTTGACTTCGGCATCAAATATATTATTGTCCATCACAATGTGCTTTAAGCCATCTGTATGGGTTATGGCTCTAATATCGTTTACCTCTTCAGTACCCGTATCGGAATGGTAGTACGGAATACGGATATCTGCCTCCGAAAACCCCTTTTTGTCCAATATCTTGATTTTGGCATGATACTTTTTTATCAACCAGACATACCCTCGCCTAACCTCAAAGAAATTGTCTCCTTTTTCAAAAAGATACACTGCATGGGCGGTCGTGTCCTTTTCATAGGTCTTGAATGCAGATTCGAAAATGGTCAGTTCCCCAAATTCCAATTGCTGTCCCTGCAAAACCATATGCTGCAGAAGCAGCAAGAGAATACCTATTTTTTTCATAGGTGTGCTACAGTTTGGTAAGGATTACTTTTTCAGCTTCCTTTTTCACGATATGACCGTAAAACTCCTTTAAATCTGGATAATAACTGGCTGGAATCACATGGGTGTTAAGTTCCGTTTCTACACGGGCGTTAATGATATTGTTTTCGGCAGATATGATGTACTTAAACTGTCCCATGTTTTCGGGAAGGGCAACCGCAATGGGTTCCGGGATTGACTCTACAGCATATCCTTCGGGAATATTGATGGTAATCAAGTATTTATCCGTCCAAGGATATCCGTAATCGATAGGGAACTCCCTCTTTTCCGTTTTGAAGGGGTTTTCACTGGTAGTGAGATAAAAAAGAGGTGATAGGTATAGTTTCCCTGCTATTTCCTCATAAGCTGATTCTTTGCTATAGCTGAACGTTTGGACAACGGGTTTGGACAAGTCGTCTTGATTTTGGAGTTCAAAATCCGAAATTTCCAGGTCGCCATACCTCTTTTCCAGCTCATCCAAATATGAATCCTCGGAGCCTTCCCCAAAATTGTTCCTAAAAATAAAGGCATTGTTTGCGGTATACTGCTGACGGTACCTGCCATGAATGGAACCATCATCGTTTAGGTCAACGCTCATCATAACAGCATCGAGTGATTTTGTTTTTGGGGTAAGATCTACTTGAACAGAAGTACCGTCTTCTTTAATCAGTCTGCCAAACCAGTTCAGCGCACGCATGGGCAGCACATCGGGAAATGCATTTTTTTCGGTCGCATCCAAAAGTACAAAGCCATTATCGAGCTGGAGCCCTGCCACTACATAATTGAAGCCATCGCTGGTAGGCAGTAAAGGGATGCCATGTGATCTTGTACTGACCAATACAGGATCTGCTTGCAATCCGGCATACCGAAGCATGGCTATCAGCATCAGATTGATTTCGGCCACATTGCCCTTGCCTTCTTTATAAGCTTTACGAATGCCTTGGCTGCTGCAGCCCACACCTACAAAATTATCCCAGTTCATTTTGTTCTTTACAAACTGGAATAGGGCCATTGCCTTCTCTGAATCGGATGAAAGCCCATTTAGAACTTGGTCTACATCATCATCAAAATAGTTTTTCCTGTTCAGCTCATCTCCAAAACTGTCGTAGTCGTAAATGGATTTGGCCACATCCTCCCAGGTTAAACTGTAGTTTTTAAATGGTTGGTTCGGAAAACGGGTAGAAGCCAGTTCAAATTTTATCGATGTTCTAAAATTGTTGATATTGCTGGTATATTTTTCCTCCAGCAGTGCAGGAATACCGGAAGCTTTCATGGTATAGATGTTTTCCAAAAAGTTTAGGGTCCCACTTGTTCGTGTGGTTCTCCCTAGGCTGCCCGTTTGATCAGAGCTTCTATAGGAAACATTAATCGTTCTATTTTCATTGGATTGATCAAACTTGATGGCATGAAATCCCCTGCTATATTGCTTAAAGTAAAAATACTCCGGAATCTCCAATCGTATTTCTACATCGTCCACGGGAATATCATATTGAAATTTGAACTCATCGATACTCCAGTACATGGGAGATACAATTTTATACTCAATGTCCAACACACTACCTTCCTTAACTTCTGGCATGGTGATGGAGGCCTTGTTCCTGTATTCGTTTACTTCTTCAATAAAAACACCGTCATTCTTCAATTTGGTATCCACAACTTTTCCATTCACCATATTATAGGTAAACCCTTTTATACTGGAAATATCCTCCTTATTGGTACCTCCTGCATATAGTGGAACTTGAAGGGTGGCCCAATCAAACCCCTCCTTGTTGTAGATTTTAATCCGGTAATGCACCTCTCTCACAAGGCTCCAGCCTGTTTCATACTGATAATTGTAACGTACCCATTCATTTTTGTGCAATATGGCCGCATTGGCCTCTGGATAGAGGGCATGTTGTGTTGCTGATACCTCCTCTTCGGACACTTTTCCAAATTTTACTTCTTTGGCACTTACCACTGCTTGCTGAGCCAGCAAAAGCAGAAAAAACAATCTTAATTTCATGACTTCTTTTTACTTAAAACGATTTTTGCGTTGTCATATCCGGCGACCTTCTTTCTAAAATCCCGATATAGTTTATAATCTTCCTTTGGATACTCTCCTGATTTGATGAGCAGTCGTCTTTTATAGACAAGGACCCCAGGTTCTTTTGGCTCAACAGATACGGCATAGGAACCAAACTTGGTATCTTCTTCTATGGGAAGTATCAAGGTTTCCACAACATAGCCTTCGGGCAAACGGATGGTAAACTCATCCTCATCCAAATATCCCCTAGAAATGATCAGCGGCATTTTTCTGTTTCTAACTCTATCGGGAACCCCCAAATTTCTGTTGGAAATGTTGGGTGCGAACAAGAGTTTGTCACCCGCACTGGAAAGGTAATTGTCGGCCTTAAAATCAACCGTTTCCAGAAATTCGATCTTATCTTCATTATTCTGATAGGCTACCTCTCCAAGCTGCAAATCTTGAACGTAGCTCCAGTATGATTTGTAAAATTCCTCCTGCTCCGATCGTGTGTTTGTGGTTCGCCAATATTTTTGGTCGTACTGGGATCCCCTTGAGAATATTTGTACATGTCCGGTTACATTCCGTTGGTTTCCCACTTGAACATCTGCCTTGGTAAGTTGATAATTTTCTTCATCTGGATTTCTTTTGGTCCGCACCAATTCTCCACCCTGTGGGGTTATTTTTAGTACATTTCTATTATCGGTAAACGTCCCTAAATGGTTTACGGGAGTGGTTTGGCTGGTACACTCCAACCAAATTTCATCGTTCTCCAAGGGTACGTTTAAAAAAACATGGTTCCCTTGGATAGAAGGAAAATCCTTGTCCAAATGTCTGATCTGCCTGCCAGCATGTACAACTGTGTAATAGGACTCGACCCCTACAGCCTTCAGCAGTGCCTTGGTATAATTGGTAAGCCCCTTGCAGTCTCCATACTTTACGCGGTCTACATCTGATGCACTGATGGGCATCCAACCGCCTATTCCGAGCTGAACACTGATGTATCTGGTATTTTCCTGTACATAATCGTACACGATCCTGGTCTTCTCCAAAGGATCGGATATGTCTTTTACCAAGTTTTTCACATGAGTAATCGTGGCTTCGGACAACTCATCCCTGCCCGCCAACAACTCATCATTCATCCACTTGCCCAACTCCTGCCAAGTGGTGGCCCTACCATTGACTCCCTCCAAATGAAACTCGTTCATAGCGATTTTTACTTGGGGTACAAGATTGCGAAACGATGGGGATAATGGTTCCCGCTCCATGGGCACCAAGTTTTTAGCCTCGTACGAAATGCCATTGTTCATTTCTTTCGCAGCAATCCCATAGTCACCAAAATTCACTTCCTTATGTCTGAAGGGTATGCCGTTCTCCACGGTAAAGGAAAACTCACTTCTCTCGGTACCCACCCGATAATCATCCAAAAAGGACCAATTCGGGGCAAAAGCGGTGTTAGGAGTTGTATAGACTTTACTAAATTCGATGGTATAAGGATATTGTGAAGGGGTATAACGCATGACCAAAACCCTTGAATCGGAATAGAGCGTTCCCCCACTAATGGCACTTTGGTCCAAAAAATCCCTTTTCTTGATTTTTTTGATTTCCTCACCACTCGCATTATAAACAATGGCCTCCAAGTCGGAAACCTTGTCATTTTTTTCATAGAAGGCAAAAGCATGTACATGCTCATCCCCATTTTCGTTAAGAACGGTGACGACACGCTTGCTGGTTATGGTCATCTTGTCCAGAGCTTCGACAACTACATCCATTTTATCCAAACGAACTACGGCATCGGCATTATCCAATAGTTCTTTGGGGATGGATGTTAGACTGTAATCTTGGGAAAATGAATACTGAAAAAGTAAGGTTGAGAGGAATAGAAAATAAAATCGCATTGGTTGTAGGAAATCGTTTTTTAGGACAACGCTAAAGTGGTTAATTTCCTACAATAACGAGCTTTTTTTCGATAAAAAGCACTTATTCTTTATTTTTTGTGTCAATTATTATGGTCACCGGACCATCATTCAAAAGTTCCACTTTCATGTCGGCCCCAAAAATACCTGTACCCACCTTCTTTCCAAGCTTTTGCTCCAAAACCGCTACAAATCCTTCATACGTGGGAATCGCAACCTCAGGTTTCGCCGCTTTGATGTAGGAAGGTCTGTTTCCCTTTTTGGTCTGGGCATGCAGGGTAAATTGGCTTACCACTATAATTTCTCCGTCAATATCCACCACCGATCGGTTCATCACATTATTTTCATCATTGAAGATGCGTAGGTTCACCATCTTGTTGGCTAACCATTCCACATCCTCTTGGCCATCGGCATCCTCAATCCCCAATAATACCAAGAGACCGTCCCCGATGGAGGAAACGACCTGACCATCTACTGTAACACTTGCTTTGGATACTCTTTGCAATACAGCTCTCATAATAATCCCTACCTATATGTTTGATCTTCTTCCCCAGTTATCATCTGAACATAGCTTCGGTAACGGCTGGCGGCTATTGCATCACGTTCCAAAGCTTCCTTTATGGCACATTTAGGTTCGTCCAAATGGAGACAATTATTGAACTTACATTCGGATTTTAATGCAAAAAACTCGGGAAAATAGTCTCCAATTTCTTCTTTCTCCATATCCACAATGCCAAAACCTTTGATACCAGGCGTGTCAATGATACGGGCATCAAAAGAAAGATCGTACATCTCGGCAAAAGTGGTGGTGTGCTGTCCCTGCATGTGTTGCTCGGAAATCTCCGCGGTCTTGAGTTGCAGTCCGGGTTCCAAGGCATTGACCAAAGTTGACTTGCCCACCCCCGAGTGCCCAGCGAACATGCTGGTTTTGCCAAGCATCAGTTCCCTTACCTTATCTACATTCTTGCCCTGTTTGGCTTCAATCTGAAGGCATGTGTACCCTATTTTGGTATATAGATCCATTAACCAGGCAACTTCGAACCGTTCCTCATCCGTGTAAACATCCATCTTGTTAAACAGCAGCACCACGGGTATGTCGTAAGCCTCGGCGGTCACCAAAAAGCGATCGATAAAACTGGTAAAGGTTGGTGGATTGTTCAAAGTGATCAATAAAAATACCTGGTCCAAGTTGGCGGCAATAATATGGGTCTGCTTGGAAAGCTTCACTGATTTACGGACAATATAGTTTTTTCGATCTTGGATAGCTGAAATTATCCCAACAGTTTCATCGCCAATCGTTTCCAACTCGAACTCGACCATATCCCCCACGGCAACGGGATTGGTGCTTTTAATACCCTGGGTACGGAACTTTCCTTTGATTCGGCACTCATAAAATACTCCCTCCGAGGATTTTACGGTGTACCAGCTTCCCGTTGATTTATAAACAGTTCCGTTCACTTTTTGTTTATATTTTGATTACAAAGAAACAATATTCCATCTTCTTCGTTATATATCTTTATCAATAGTTTTAACAATCATTAACTTAATCTATTATGAAAAAAATCATTTTGGCTGCTGTGGTCATGTTTGCAGCAAGTTTTACCATGAGTGCGCAGCAGTACCGGGTTATTACCAGTGTTGAATCCATCGTCCCCAATGGTTTGGGAAGATCCAGAATCATCAACGCTTTGGAAGAGAAAGATTATAAGGAATTTACCACTGTACAAACGGAAGACGACAACACACGAAACAAGTCTGATCGAAGTGAAATCCGTGTGAAGAATTTTGAGGAGACCAAACTTTTGAACTTCTATAACCTCGGTGGTATCCGATTCCAGAATATCGCAGCCAACGATGCCGTGATCACTTCCATGATCAACGATATGATTTCCAACGGATGGGAACTGGCCTTTGTGGTAAGTGGTGTGGAGAGTGAAGGCGGAAAAGGGGATGGACAGGGAATTTTCATTACCCGATATATTTTTAGAAAATAACCTTACCGACCGATATAAAACTAAAAAGCCCTCCAAGTTTTGGAGGGCTTTTTTTGTAGACAACAAGCTTCATTAATTCTTAATGTAGACCCTTCCGCCCACAAAGGTTCTTTTGTTCACCGTTTGCGGATTTCCGTAAACGTGTACATCGCCTCCTGCCCTAACATTGACATCCACCAGCTCGGAAGCAAATACATCGGCCTCGCCGCCTGCGGAAATCTTTACATCTGTGGTACTGGTGCGTAGTTCCCTACCTTCAAAAATACCGCCGGTGTTTATGACAACGGTTTGGTTTTTGGCCAAACCTGAAGCTTTCACGATACCGCCCGTAACCGCACGTATGTCGGCATAATCCACATCCATTCCAATACGGATGGTGGCACCTTCTTGGGCACGCAATTCAATTTTGCTTTTCTGCACCATCTCGTTACAGGTAATCTGGGCACCTTCGTTGCCGTCGATGACATCCAAATCGGTGTAATAGACCTCAATCATGGTGTCCTCGCCCTGAAACTTTTTGTCCAACTGCATGCGCAGCTTCAAAGTTCCATTTTTGTTGGTCCATTTGATATCGTCCACATTCCATCCTTTGATCATAATTTTGTTCTCATCGGATTGGATCAAATTGACCTCGATCAAATCAAAAACCTTGATTTTGTTGAATTCACCTACCTCGGTATCAATGATTCGTTGCGAAAACATGACCAAGGGAAGCAAGAGCATTCCAAGTGTGTATAATTTTTTCATGATAGCGTGTTTTACCCTTAAAAGATACCCTTTCTTTCGTTTTGTTACAGTTTGAAACAAAAAAAACTGTTTGCAGACCCGAATTTATCGGGGCCACAAACAGTCTTTGCAATCAACCTGATGAAAAATCCGCCTAGGCGTTGATGATTTTTTCTTGGTGGTTGATGGATTCTTGGTGAATCGCCTTGAACATTTTCAAAACAAACTCTTCGCTCAAACCTCGCTGCTCGCCTTCCAAGATCATGTTGCCCAGAATAGCGTTCCAACGGTTGCTTTGAAGTACGGCTACGTTTCGTTGTTTTTTCAATTCGCCAATACCATCGGCAACCTTCATTCGCTTGCCCAAAAGATCGATCAATTGGTTGTCCAGCACATCGATTTGTGCCCTAAGGTTACTCAAACTGTTATTGTATTCCGCTTCTTCATCGGTTTCTTTTCGGATTCTAAGGTCTTTCATGATTTGCACCAATGTTTTAGGGGTAACCTGTTGTGCAGCATCACTCCAGGCATTGTCCGGATCGTAATGCGTCTCTATCATCAATCCATCAAAATTGAGATCCAATGCGGTTTGCGATACATCAAAGACCATGTCGCGTTTTCCGGTAATATGGCTTGGGTCGTTAATGATGGGCAAATCAGGGAATTTGGTCTGCAATTCGATGGCCAATTGCCATTCTGGAATATTCCGGTATTTGGTTTTTTCGTAGGTTGAGAATCCTCTGTGGATCACACCCAACTTTTCAATATTGGCGGAGGACAACCTTTCCACAGCTCCCAACCAAAGCGAGAGGTCCGGGTTAACGGGATTCTTAACCAAAACAACTTTATCCGTCCCTTCCAACGCATCCGCTATTTCTTGGACAATGAATGGGCTTACGGTGGAACGTGCCCCGATCCACAGCAAATCTACGTCGTGTTCCAAAGCCAAGTCCACGTGAGCCCTGTTGGCCACTTCCGTAGCAGTTTTCAGCCCGGTTTCTTCCTTTACTTTCTGCAACCACTTCAAACCAATGGCCCCAACTCCCTCAAAGTTTCCTGGACGCGTTCTTGGTTTCCAGATTCCGGCACGGTAATAGCTCACATCGGTATCCTTTAGCTCGTGTGCTATTTTTAACACTTGGTCCTCGGTTTCCGCACTGCACGGTCCCGCTACCACCAAGGGATGACCCAAGTTCATGTCATCCAACCATTTCCTCATTTCCTTTTTGTTTTCCATAATACGTCCTATTTTTTTGTAAGTGGTATTCCTTTTAATATTTGTTTTATTCTATTGGTATTGCTCATTTCTTGATGGACATGCTCAAAATCGTTGTCCAAAATCAGTTGTTTGAAAGCCGTAAGGTTCTGAATGTACTCCTCCAAAGTTTCCACCACATTGTCCTTGTTCTGTTCAAAAATGGGGGTCCACATATCGGGCGAACTTTTCGCCAAGCGAACGGTGCTCTCAAAACCACTTCCCGCCATGTCAAAAATATCACGCTCATTTTTCTCCTTCTCAATAACTGTCTTTCCCAACATAAAAGAGCTAATGTGTGATAAATGGGAGACGTAGGCGATATGTTTATCGTGCGCTTCGGGATTCATATACCGGATTCGCATTCCGATATCCTGAAAAATGGCCAATGCCTTTTCTTGAAGCTTGAATGCCGTTTTCTCCACCTCGCAAATAATCATTGTTTTGCCAGCGTACAACCCCTCCAAAGCTGCTGTGGGACCTGAAAACTCCGTTCCAGCGATAGGGTGACAGGCCATAAAGTTCCTTCGCTTTGGGTGCTCGGCGACCTGCTCACAGATCAAACGTTTGGTGGAGCCAGCGTCCATTACCACGGTTTCATCGCCTGCAGCATCCAATATCTTGGGCAATTCGTTGACCAATACGTTTACAGGAATGCTCACGTAGACCAAATCTGCCGTAGCCAGCGAATCCCAGGTTCCCTTTCCTTTTTTATCGATTATCTCGAGTTGTAAGGCCTCATCGAGATGGGCATCACTTGTGTCCACACCAATAATTTCCGCTTCGGGATGTAGTTTTTTTACATCCTTTGCAAAAGAACCACCAATCAATCCAACTCCTATAATGACTACTCTCATATCTTAAAATCTTGCAATGGCTTCTTTGATCTTTTCTTCTTTCACACATAGCGAAAACCTGATGTAGCCCTCACCATTGCTACCAAAAATGGTACCTGGCGCAATAAATATGTCCTTATCGTACAAGATCTGGTCTATAAATTCCTCGGATGGCAAAGCCCCTTTCGGCAGTTTGCACCAAACAAACATTCCCACCGCATTTTTATCGTAAGTACATCCTAATGTATCCGCCAATTCAAACATCAGTTCGCGTCTTGTAGAATACACCCTATCCAAGGCCTCGAACCATTCAGGGCCACTTTGCAAAGCAGCAATCGCCCCCATTTGAATGCCATAGAACATCCCCGAATCCATATTGCTCTTTACTTTCAAAATTGCCGTGATATGGGCTGCACTGCCCAGCACCATCCCCACACGCCATCCGGCCATGTTGAAGGTCTTGCTCAAACTATTGAGTTCCAAGGTATGTTCTTTTGCTCCCTCAATGGACAAAATACTGGTTGGATTGTTGGATAGCACAAAGCTGTACGGATTGTCGTTCACCAATAGCATGTTGTTCCTTTTGGCAAAATCCACCAAAGATTCCAATTGTTCCATGGTGGCGGTGGCGCCCGTTGGCATATGCGGATAGCTGACCCACATCAATTTTACTTTGGAGAGGTCCTTTTTAGCCAGTTCGTCCAAATCGGGAAACCAGCCCTTTTCCTCCTTTAGGTCGTAAGTGACCGGTACACCCCCCACTAAATTGGTCACGGATGCATAGGTAGGATACCCTGGGTTGGGAAGCAACACCTCATCACCTTCGTTCAAAAAAGCCATGCTGATATGCATGATGCCCTCTTTAGACCCCATTAATGGCAAAATTTCAGAATCTGGCTCCACTGCTACTTCGAACTTTTGCTGATAAAAATCGGCAATGGCCTTCCTCAATTGTGGCAAACCCTGATAGCTTTGGTATTGGTGCGCACCAGCATCGATAATGGAATTCCGAAGCGTTTCCAATACCTGAGGCGATGGTGCCAAATCTGGACTGCCTATCCCCATATTAATGATGGGCTTCCCTTGGGCCATCAATCCCCTAACCTCTCTCAATTTGGTAGAGAAGTAGTATTCCTTTACACTATTTAACCGATCAGCTGTTACCATTACAACAATGCATTTTTATATTCTCCCAATACCTTGAAATCCTCTGCCATGATCTGCATTAAGGATTTGGTTTTGGCAAAGTGCTCGTATTCATCAAAAGTGACATCCACAAAAAAGGCATATTTCCAAGGAGTCTCGATCACGGGCAACGACTGGATTTTGGTCAGGTTCATGTTGCAATCGCTCATCACGTTCAACACAGTGGCCAAACTCCCTCTTTTGTGATCGGTGATAAACCGTAGGGATGCTTTATTGATTTCCTCCTCCGGGAGTACTTTGTTCTGCTTTTTTAGGATGATAAATCTTGTTGAATTATTTACAATCGTCTGGATATTATCCGCAATTATATCCAATCCGTATAATTCTGCAGCCATTTTAGGAGCAATAGCAGCAATATTAGATAACCGACCTTCTTTGATGCGTTTAGCTGTCTCTGCGGTATCCACACTTTCTACCAGTTTGATCTGCGGATGGGCTTTGAAAAACTCCTTGCACTGCAATAACGCCATCGGGTGCGAATGTACCTCTTGAATATCATCAAAGGTTTTTCCCTTCATCACCATAAGGTTGTGATGGATGTTCAAGTAATGTTCCCCGATTACGTGGATATTATTATGGTACACTAAATTGTAATTGGGTATAATGGACCCCGCTATGGAATTCTCAATGGCCATAATGCCCTTATCAGCCGCACCTACCAACAAACTGTCGATTACCGCATCAAAGGAATTGCATTCCAATAGTTCAATTCCTTCTCCAAAAAAATCGATGGCCACTTGATGATGGTTCGATCCTTTGATTCCTTGTATGGCGACTTTTAAAGACATTCTTTTTGTATGTTAGATTCCGAAACACCTTGCCTGCCGGCAGCAGTTCGGGATGAATTCAATCATCAAATTGGCTGTTGCCAACTTGGATTTCATTCAAAAAAAAAGCCCCGATGTATCGGGACTTTATATAGTGGTTATACTTTAAACGTATCTATAACAGTCCCGCTCCCTCTCAAAAAAGAAGTAAAAATAAAAACGGTTCCAGAAATACGTATTTGTCATCTTGTTGTTAATTGTCGGCTAATTTAGGTATTCAATTGGAAAGACCCAGAGATTCCCAAATTTTTTTTGATTTTTTTCAAAAAAGACATTTTCGCTGCACATTATTTTATAGAAATGATACTTTTTTACGAATACTGATGCTTCCATTAATTTCCATAAAAGCGTCGTCTCATTTTTTGGTTTTTGAAATGTAAGGTTTACAATGACTAAAAGTGTATTTTTGAAATCAAAGAATTCAACGGAATGTCCATCACTGTTCAGAACATTACAAAAACCTTTGGTACACAAAAGGCATTGGACAATGTCTCTTTTAGCATCAACAAAGGGGAAGTTGTTGGTTTTCTAGGCCCTAACGGTGCCGGGAAATCTACCATGATGCGGATTTTGACCACCTATTACAAGGCAGACCAAGGGGAGGCGGCCGTAAACGGATTTGATGTATTGAACGATGAAAAATCCGTTCAACAAAGTATCGGGTACCTTCCAGAACACAACCCACTATATCTTGAAATGTACGTGAAGGAATATTTGGCCTTTAATGCAGATGTATATCAGGTGGATAAATCCAAAATCCAAGAGGTAATCGAACAAACCGGGTTAACCCCAGAAGCGCATAAAAAAATAGGTCAGTTATCCAAAGGATACCGTCAACGGGTTGGTCTTGCGGCGGCCTTGCTGCACAATCCCGAAGTCCTTATTTTGGATGAGCCCACCACAGGGCTTGATCCCAACCAATTGATCGAAATCCGAAAATTGATTCGCGAGATAGGAAAGGAAAAGACCATTTTGCTTTCCACACATATCATGAAGGAAGTAGAAGCCGTTTGCGACCGTGTGATCATCATCAACAAAGGGCAATTGGTGGCCGATAAAAAGCTCGAGGAACTTCGCGAGGCAGAAGAACAAATCATCGAAGTGGAATTTGACTATCGGGTGGAGGAACAGTTACTGCAACAACTACCTGATGTTTCCAAAGTAAAAAATACCGGTGGTTTTATCTACGAAATCACTTTTGGCACTTCCAAGGACATGCGGCCTGCTGTTTTTGATTTTGCACACGACAATAAATTAAAGACACTCCAACTCAGCAGAAAAAACAAAAACCTCGAAAGCCTTTTCACCGAACTTACTTCTTAGTTTTCCTGTTGCCCGATTTGTGGGCAGAAGACCTCCGAATCAGATGGAAAACCGTTCCAAATATGGTACTTTTGCAGTCCAGAAGATATTGGACATATGAAGAAGAACAGTGCCAGATTGGAACTTTCAAAAGAGGAAATGCAAAAATACGGGTATCAGGTTGTTGATGCCATTGTGGAACACTATGCCACACAAGCAGACAAAATGCCCGTAGCTTCCGGCTCCCGCAAAGAAATGGACTCTTTGTTTTTGGAGGAGGCTCCCGAAGAGGGTTCCGACCCATCGCAGGTACTGCACTTTGTTTTGGAAAAGGTGATGACCAATAGTGCCAATATGGCCCACCCCAAATCATTTTCCTTTGTTCCCGGTCCCAGTAATTATATCAGTGTAATGGCTGATGCCTTGGCAACAGGCTACAATATTTTTTCTGGAGGATGGGCAGCCAGTCCGGCAGCAGCGGAGCTGGAAATTGTTACCATTCAATGGCTGTTGAAGATTTTTGGTTTTCCCAAGAAAAAGGGCGGCGGTATTTTTACCAGTGGTGGCTCCATGGCCAACCTCACCGCAGTGGTCACAGCTCGCAGGATCAAATGTGGCGATGACTTTTCAAAAGCCGTCATCTACCTTTCCGATCAGGCACATTCTTCCAATATCAAAGCCATTCGTGCACTCGGTTTCAAAAAGGAACAGATTAGAATCATCCCTACCGACAACGAACTCAAGTTTTCCGTGAACAAACTGAAAAACTGTATTGCCAAGGATAGGCTGGAGGGTCTTCAACCATTCTGTTTGATAGCGACAGCGGGAACCACCAATACCGGAACTGTTGACCCCTTGGTAGAATTGGGAAAAATCTGCAAGAAAGAGGATATCTGGTACCATATTGATGGTGCTTACGGAGGAGCGGCCATCTTATCACAAAAGGGCAAGCAAGCTATGAAAGGTATCGAAAAGGCCGACTCCTTGACCGTAGATCCACATAAATGGTTCTTTCAGCCGTACGAAATGGGGTGCCTCTTGGTGCGAAACCATAAAAACCTGAGTCACACCTTTACCGAAAAGCCCGAATATTTAAGGGACATCGAAGGCAATACCTCGGAAATCAATTTTTACGATCATGGTATCCAACTGACCCGAAGATTTAGGGCCTTAAAATTTTATATGTCCTTAAAAACCTTTGGTTTGAAGGAGTTCCGAGATGCCATTACCTACAACATCGATTTGGCCGAAGAAGTGGAAACCATGCTTCGCGGCAGCAAAAGTTGGGAAGTGGTGTACCCGGCCACCTTGGCGGTCATCAATTTTAGGTACAACCCCATCAACAAAACGTACTCTGAGAAGGAGTTGGACAGCATCAACCAATACATTTCCGGAAAAGTGATGGAGTCGCGCAAGGCCATGCTTGTCACTACCATTTTGAATGGCCAAGTGGTATTGCGAATGTGCCTCATCAACCCGCGAACTACCATGAAAGACATCACCGATACTTTTGATTTGTGCAAAACCTATGCTCTTGAAATTGAAGAGCAGCTGGCTAGCAAGGTCTAAACGGTTGGATGCTCAAAAAGAGCGTTGATTGCTTCATCCAAAATTGGCTGCACCTTGGGGTCGGTACAATTCATCAAAACAGCAATTACCTTTTTGTGCTTCGGATACACGAAAAGGTTGGTGTATGCGCCAACGCTATTGCCCACGTGACCCACAAAGGGCCTCCCTTTAGCATCTTGGCTCACTTGAAATCCCAATCCATAATAGGTCGGTTTACCGTCAATGATCGTTGAAGTCAACAATTCTTCATAGGTCGCTTCTTTGAGCAACTTTTGTTCCATGATGGCCTGTCCCAATTTGCCCACATCCTCGCAGGTGGACAAATAGCCACCGCCTGCCAGTTTGTAAGTATTGTTTACCTCAACTGCCTTTGTAAAACCTAATGCCCTTTTGGTGTAGAATTGGGCTATGTTCTCAGCTTTCTGCACGGACCGCTTTTGGGTGCTCAAAATGACATTTTCTGGTGGTGGAAAAGTGCTTTCCAACCCCAACGGCATCAAAATACGCTCATCTACATACTGCTGAAATGGAATTCCACTGGCTTCTTGCATGGCCAAGGACAACAATACAAAATCAAAGCTATTATACAGATAACTGGTCCCGGGTTCAAAAAATAGTGGGTCATCTTTAAAGACTTCAATACCCTCTTTAATGGACAAATCCTGATTCAAAGCATATTCCTTTCCCCGATAGCCTCGAATACCAGCGGTGTGGCTGGCCAATTGCCTAAGTGTGAAATCA
The DNA here is from genome assembly GCF_040112705.1 of Flagellimonas sp. MMG031. Classification (NCBI taxonomy): domain Bacteria; kingdom Pseudomonadati; phylum Bacteroidota; class Flavobacteriia; order Flavobacteriales; family Flavobacteriaceae; genus Flagellimonas; species Flagellimonas sp. MMG031. Next base: position 1,404,550 of record NZ_CP157804.1, on the reverse strand, counting down.
TACTTTTTTTGTGGAAAGTAAGGCACGTAAGTATAAAAGGATTCATCCAAATCCAACACACCATCTTCCACCATTTTACCCAGTGCGAGCGCGGTAATACACTTAGAAATACTTGCGATGCGGAAAACCGTACGTTTGGGATGTACCTTTTTTCGTTTTTCCAAATTGGCGAAGCCATATCCTTTTTCGAGAATGGTTTGCCCATCTTCCAAGATGGACACTGCCAATCCTGGCACTTTTTTTTCTGCGACCAAATTGTGGAATAGCGCATCTGCCTTTTGCCATCCAACAAGTCCGTTCAAAGGTTGGACCTTTGGAAGAGGTGCAAAGAAATTTTTAATATGTGAAACTAAATTTCCCAAGAGTCAGTTTGAATATCGAAAATAAAGAGAAAAATGATGTTTTTAGAAGATCAATGTCAATCCTCAAAAATCAATCGACCATTGAAAATTTCTTCCACATCGACTTCTGGTGGTGTATTAACGCTTATTACATTGCCCGTCCCCCGAATAACGCCCGATAAGCGTTGCTGCGGATTCACAAAAACGTCATTGGACCCTCGGTGATTGACATTTACATTTTCCGAAACTAGATTTTCAGCTTCTATTCTTGAATCTCCAGCTGCAACACTAACAGTAAAATTTTCCGTTTCCCCACGAAGTTTAAAATAAGCAATACCGTTCACCACAATCCTCACGTTGGTAGCACTAAGGTGGATATCAAAAGAACCACCCGTAGTGTCAGCTTCGGGATTATTAAAACTTTCGGCAACCAGATTGAGGTTGGGGTATGTCAACACCCCATCACTTGAAATTAAAAGTCCGGTGCTGCTGCGTATGTCGGTGAGGTTGGGAGCAGTCACATAAATTGTGGTCAGCCCGTAGTCGCGTACAAAATTGCAGCCATTTTCGTTCCGTAGAATGAGACGGTCGTCCTCTACCACAGCAGAAACCTCGTTGAGCAAATATTCCCCTGTTTCCACTTCAACGCTATATGCTTCACCCTGTTTAACGACCAAATTGAGGTTTTCAAAAACAGTAATCTTGCTAAAATCCGACACTTCGATGGGTCGGCGCACCAGATCACCGGCGTTTTGGAAGCAGTCGGGAACATTGTCACCGTTGCAAGAAACCAGTATCAGAGAAATTACAAACAAAAAGCACCTCTCCACTACCTGTCCGTAGCCCAAGCGGGCACTCGAGGTGACATTCTTTAACGGAGATAAACTTCTTGATTCCAACATCGCTATACTATAACCTGATTCCTATTCCAAATTCAATGGCCTCTGCTTTCGCCCCATGCGATTTAAGGGTCACGGCACCAAAAACAGTATCCCCAAAATACCGTTTCAACCCTATCCGATTGTATACTCTGCCTTCAAAATCAAAGGGATAATATACATAATACCCCAATTGGGTCACCACGCTCAATTTGTTCACAAACAGTTCATGGCCTATAAAAACCCCTACCCTTTTATAATCCGTATCGGGGGCTACTTCAAGTTCGGGAAAAGAAATGGACTGATAGCGTATCAATTCCTTTAAAAAATTTGAAAAGAAGATATCGGTTCCCAGTTGAATGGCACTGCGATTGCCCAATCGTTTATCGGCATAGGCCGAAACTATGGCAAAGCCATATTGCCCCATGTTGATGACATCGCTCTCATTGACCCCGCCACGAAGCACCAAATTATATCGGATGGGCTCCTTGATTTTTTCCTTGGGCTCAGGTTCCAAATAGTCCAGTTCTACGGCTTGGTTCAGATCATACGTGAGCCCAAAATTGAAAGCCATCGTATTGGTGGAGGTGTTGGGCGCCTTAAAATTGGCATTGGAGTAATGTAACAGGGAAATCCCAGCCTTAAAGCCCAGTCCAGCCAAAATGTTCTCTTTGTGATAGTTGAACATCAACATGGTGGAACTCAACAAATGGGTACCGTAGGCATTGTTCCTAAAGTTTTCGGTCCTATCGTACGGATTGGTGTTATACGAGATACCCTGCGCGACCCTAAACTGCAAGTTCCGTTTGAAGAAATAAAAATTATAATGCGCATATAATCCAAAATGCTTACCCAGGGTTGGATTGTTCATATCCTGATAGACAAACGAAAAACCGGTATCGGGATAGCCCAAATCGGCTTCCCAATCTTCGTGCCCGAATCGTTTCCTGTTGAAACCGATAATAACCCCGCCGGGGTGATTGGTAATCAAATGGGAAATATCCGGATTGTGCAGAAGAATGGAACCATAAAATTGGCTGATATCCATGGTATATTTCTTGGGAATGTCACCGTCTTGGGCAAATCCAAAGCAAAAAAACAACAGAAATACCAAGTACAGTAGGTGCTTCATGGGACGCTAAAGTAGGAAATTAAAAAAGTTCCCGAGCTATGTCCATGATATTATCCGATTTACCCATGGAGTAGTAATGCAACACGGGCACTCCTGCTTCCCGAAGTTCCTTGGATTGTTGAATGGCCCATTCCACACCCACTTTGCGAACTTCCTTGTTGTCCTTGCAGGCCTCTACTGCATCAATGAGTTCTTGCGGAATATCCACCCGAAACACTTGAGGCAATAAATGAAGGTGTTTTTTTACGGCAATCGGTTTGATACCCGGAATAATGGGCACGTCTATTCCCATTTCTCGGGCCGCTTCTACGAAAGCGAAGAATTTTTTATTATCAAAAAACATCTGGGTGACCACATAATCCGCTCCCAAGTCCACCTTCTCCTTTAAACGTTTAAGATCAGATTGAAGCGATGGGGCTTCCATGTGTTTTTCAGGGTACCCTGCCACACCGATACAAAAACTGGTCAACTCGCTTGACTCAAAAGTTTCGTGCAGATAATTTCCTTTATTGATGTTCTGAATTTGTGCAACCAACTCTGTCGCATATTGATGTCCACCTTTGGTGGGAGTAAAATACTTTTCTTCTTTTCTTGCATCTCCGCGCAAGGCCATCACGTTTTCAATCTCCAGATATTGGCAGTCCACCAGCAAATACTCCGTCTCCTCTTTGGTAAATCCCCCACACAGCACGTGGGGAACGGTATCCACATCATACTTGTGCTTTAATGAAGCGCAAATGCCCAAGGTCCCGGGACGGGTACGAATCAGTTTTTTGTCCAACAGACCATCTTTTTCCTTATAGATGTATTCCTCGCGAGAGGTCGTCACATCAATGAACGGAGGTTTGAATTCCATCAAAGGGTCGATGTTGTTGTACAGTTCCTGAATGCTCTTTCCTTTTACGGGCGGCACAATTTCAAAACTGAAAAGGGTTTCGCCGTTCGCCTTTTTTATGTGGTCGGTAATCTTCATCGGTTATTCATCAACAATATTGGGAGCTAGCCATTTTTGGGCTTTCTCCAAAGTTATATGTTTTCGTTCGGCAAAATCCTGTACTTGGTCCTGTTTTATTTTTCCCAAACCAAAATACTTGGCCTCGGGATGTGCAAAATAATACCCACTGACACTGGCAGCGGGCCACATGGCCAGACTATCGGTGAGTTTTACCCCTATTCTTTCCTCCACCTGCATCATTTCCCAAATGGTGAGCTTTTCCAAATGATCGGGACAGGCAGGATAGCCAGGTGCCGGTCGGATGCCACGGTACTTTTCCTTGATCAATTCATCGTTGTCCAAATTCTCGTCAACGGCATAGCCCCAGTGTTTGGTACGTACCTCTTTGTGAAGATATTCAGCAAACGCCTCGGCAAACCTATCCGCCAAAGCTTTGATCATGATTGAGTTGTAATCATCGTGGTTCTTTTCGAACTCCGCGGCCAATTCCTGTGTTCCAAATCCTGTGCTTACACAAAAACAACCGATATAATCCTGAATTCCAGATGCTTTTGGCGCCACGAAATCCGCCAAGGCGATATTGGGTACCCCAGCCCGTTTTTTGGTTTGCTGGCGAAGGGTCCTAAACAGGAAGGTTGCATCTTTTGTCGTTTCTAGCGCATCAGATTCATTCCCTCTCGATTGCGATCGAGGTGACAAGTGCACTTCAATATCATCTTCGTTGACTTGGTTGGCCGGAAACAATCCAAAAATAGCCTTGGCCTTCAACAACTTCTCGTCCAAAATCCGTTGGAGCAGGACCTTCGCATCCTTAAAAAGTTCCTTGGCCTGCTCGCCAACCACTTCATCGTTTAAGATATCGGGATACTTGCCATGCAAATCCCAACTTCTAAAAAATGGGGACCAATCGATAAAATCTACCAGTTGTTTCAAGTCAAAATCGTCCCATACCTCAATACCCAATTGGTTTGGCTTTTTGATGTCCGATGGCTTCCAATCGATTTGAAGCTTGTTTTCCCGAGCCTGATCCAAGGTTAAATATTCCTTTTGCTTGCCACGTTTTAGAAACTTCTCCCTAAAACTTTCGTAATCCAGTTTGATGGACTTTTTATAGTTGGCCGAGGTTTCTTCCTGAAGCAAATCACCCACCACGGTAACGGCCCTAGAAGCATCGTTGACATGCACCACGGATTGACTGTATTGTGGGTCGATTTTTACCGCCGTGTGTGCCTTACTTGTGGTGGCGCCACCTATCAAAAGGGGAACATCAAAGTTTTGGCGTTCCATCTCCTTGGCCAAGAACACCATTTCATCCAATGAGGGCGTAATAAGACCGCTCAACCCAATAATATCTACTTGCTCTTCCCTTGCCTTGTTGATGATTTTCTCTGGAGGAACCATCACGCCCAAATCCACAATTTCATAATTGTTGCAAGCCAGGACCACGCTTACGATATTCTTTCCGATGTCGTGCACATCACCCTTAACGGTGGCCATCAATATTTTTCCGGCTGCCTTTGCATTCTTGTCTTTGGAAGCCTCAATATAGGGTGTCAAATAAGCTACGGCCTTTTTCATCACACGGGCGGATTTGACCACTTGGGGCAAAAACATTTTTCCGCTGCCGAACAGATCACCTACTACATTCATTCCCGTCATCAAGTTGCCCTCGATGACTTCCAAAGGTTTGGCTGCCTGTTGGCGGGCCTCCTCCACATCTTCGATGATATATTGGTCAATGCCCTTCACCAAAGCTCGGGTAATCCGATCCTGGAGCGGGTCTTGCCGCCAAGACAAATCGACCTTGCTTTCCTTGGCTGTTCCCACAACGGTCTCTGCAAATTCGAGCAATCGTTCGGTAGCATCGTCGCGCCTGTAGAGCAGTACATCCTCCACGTGCTCCAATAAATCCTTTGGGATATCATCGTACACCTCCAACATGGTCGGGTTTACGATACCCATGTTCATTCCAGCTTTGATGGCATGGAACAAAAAGGCGGAGTGCATGGCCTCACGAACGGGGTTGTTCCCCCTAAAGGAGAAAGATACATTGCTCACACCACCACTCACGCTGCAATAGGGCAGGTTTTCCCGGACCCAGCGTGTGGCCTCGATAAAATCGATGGCGTTGTTTCTGTGTTCGTCCATACCCGTAGCCACGGGAAAAATGTTTAGGTCAAAGATGATATCCTCTGGAGGGAAATTCACCTCGTTGACCAAAATATCGTAAGAACGCTTCGCAATCTCGATGCGACGTTCGTAGTTGTCAGCTTGCCCTACCTCATCAAAAGCCATTACGATTACGGCTGCACCATATCGCTTAATCAATTTGGCATGATGGATAAACTCTTCCTTGCCTTCTTTCAAGCTGATAGAGTTGACCACACATTTCCCCTGCACTACTTGAAGACCGGCTTCGATAATTTCCCATTTGGAACTGTCAATCATGATGGGAACACGGGCAATATCGGGTTCGGAAACAATCAAATTCAAAAATCTGACCATGGCTTCCTTTCCATCAATAAGGCCATCATCCATATTGATGTCGATGATCTGGGCCCCACCCTCCACTTGTTCGCGGGCGATATCCAAGGCTTCATCGAATTTTCCTTCTTTGATGAGCCTTAAAAAACGTTTGGAACCTGCCACATTGGTCCGTTCCCCCACATTGATGAAATTACTTTCCGGGGTGACGACCAAGGGCTCAAGACCCGATAATTTTAGGTATCGTTGTTCTTTATTCGTTGTCATAGGCCTTCGCTATGCGTGCGTCAAAACTTTTCGAGGTTCATAATTCTTTACGACTTCTGCAATGGCTTTGATATGTTCCGGAGTGGTACCGCAACAACCGCCCACGATGTTCACCAATCCTTTTTCTACGTACTCTTTTATTTGAACGGCCATTTGTTCGGGTGTTTCATCATATTCCCCAAAGGCATTGGGCAATCCCGCATTAGGGTGGGCGGATATGGCAAATTCCGATTTTGCCGACACCACCTCCAAATGAGGCACCAACTGTTTGGCTCCCAAAGCGCAATTGAAACCTACGGACAAAATGGGAATGTGCGAAATAGAGATGAGAAATGCTTCGGCAGTCTGACCGGATAATGTTCTGCCCGAAGCATCGGTTATGGTTCCACTGACCATCACTGGCACATTGATGTTTCGTTCTTCCTTCACCTCTTCAATGGCAAAAAGTGCTGCTTTTGCATTTAGGGTATCAAAAATAGTCTCCACCAACAAAATATCGGCACCACCATCGAGAAGGGCTTCGATTTGTTGTTTGTACGCTATACGTAGCTCATCAAAGGAAATAGCGCGGAAACCCGGGTCGTTCACATCGGGCGACATGCTGGCCGTTTTGTTGGTAGGCCCAATACTACCCGCCACAAACCTCGGTTTATCGGGATTTTTATCGGTAAACTCTTGGGCCACTTCCTTGGCAAGCTTCGCCGACTCATAGTTCAGTTCGTAGACCAATTCTTCCATGCCATAATCGGCCATGGCTATGGTGGTCCCAGAAAAGGTGTTGGTTTCGATGATGTCCGCCCCCGCTTCCAAAAACTTGCGGTGGACTTCCTTCACCGCATCGGATTGGGTCAAGGATAACAGGTCGTTGTTGCCCTGCAGATCACTGGGCCAATCCTTGAACCGTTCACCCCTAAAATCGGCTTCCTTGAATTTGTAGCGCTGCAACATGGTACCCATGGCTCCATCCAGCACCAAAATCCGTTGTTTCAATATGTCTTCAATTTTTCCCATAACATCATTTTCCTTCAAAAGAAGGATGTGGCGAAATCAAGAAAAGTGTGTGGATACGTTGCGGTATGCGTTTCGTTATCCTTCCCCCTATACCCATGTTAGGTATGAATACGCTCCATGTGGCCCCCAAACAAATTGCGGACCGGGGTAGAATGTAGCACCTTCTCGAAGACGAGGGTTGCTAAGGCTTCAAAGGGTCCAATCCCTCCACCTTTCTTGATAACACTTTCAATTTATACATGAACTGAACTGCAAAGAAACGGTACTCTCCAGTCAAAAACAAAAAAACCTCCCAAAATCGCTTTCGGAAGGCTTTTCGCTTCTAAAAACAACTAATTTTCTTAGTTGATGCTCTGCACCACTTCTTTTTTGGCCTCTTTTTTGGAACCATCAAACCCTTGTACGCCCCCAACGGTGGTATACTTCATCACAAATCTTTTATCGGGGTTGATGATTTGATACGCATATTGGCACATCACGGCCGCTTCGTGGAACCCGGACAGGATCAACTTGAGTTTGCCCGGATAGGTATTCACATCTCCAATGGCAAATACCCCTGGGATGTTGGTCTGATAATCCTTGGCATTGTTCACCTTGATGGCGTTTTTCTCGATTTCCAACCCCCAGTTGCCCAATGGCCCCAATTTTGGGGAGAGTCCGAACAGCGGGATAAAGTAATCGGTTTCCACATAGGTGGATTCCTTTTCACCATCGTTGTATTCAATGACCACTGCATGCAAATCTTCCTTTCCGTGTATTTCTTTTACTTCCGCCTTGGTGTAGAGTTGAATCTTGCCCAGTTTGGCGAGTTCGCGTGCCTTTTCAACCGAATCCAGCGCTCCTCGGAACTCGTTTCTTCGGTGTACCAAAGAAACTTCCGAAGCCACATCGGCCAAGAAAATGGCCCAATCCAAGGCAGAATCGCCACCACCGGATATGACCACTTTTTTGTCCCGGAACTGCTCCGGGTCCTTGATCATATATTCCACCCCTTTGCTTTCAAAAAGTTCAATGTTGGGAATAAGGGGCTTTCTGGGTTCAAACGAGCCCAAACCGCCCGCAATGACCACAACGGGAGCATGATGCTGGGTTCCCTTGTTCGTGGTCACGATAAAGGAACCGTCTTCTTGTTTGTCCAAAGTCTCCGCACGCTCGCCCAAGGTGAAACCGGGCTCAAAAGGCTTTATTTGCTCCATGAGCTTATCCACCAAAGTACCCGCCAAAATCTCCGGATAGGCAGGGATATCGTAAATGGGCTTCTTTGGATATATCTCGGAACATTGCCCGCCAGGCTGTGCCAAGGCATCTATTAAATGACATTTCAACTTGAGCAATCCTGCTTCAAAAACGGTAAACAGTCCGGTTGGACCGGCTCCTATGATAATGATATCTGTTTTGATCATAATTCTAATTTTAAATGCTCTCTACTGCATGCCTGCCGCAGCCGACTTCTTGAGCTTACATTTTGACTAAACTTTTTCGTGCCATTTTATTTCCTGATGCTGATATCTATGTTGGATATCCAATATGTTCTGACGATGGTGGACCACCTCTCCAATTACAATGATGGCTGGGTTGGACAACTGCTGCTCCCTTGCCTTGTTCTCAATGGAAGCAACAGTGCCAATTCCTATTTTTTCGTGTTCCGTGGTTCCGTTTTGAATAATGGCCACTGGGGTATCCTCTTTACCTTCCTTTTTGAAAAGCTGCATGATTTCCCCAAGTTTGGACATTCCCATAAGTATGACCACGGTGGCATTTGATTTGGCTGCCAAAGCCACATCGTTGGATAATTTATGTTCTTTCGTGGTCCCCGTGATTACCCAAAAACTTTCCGCTGCTCCCCTTTTGGTGACCGGAATGTTTTGTGAAGCGGGTACGGACAATGAAGACGAAATACCTGGAACCACATCCACTTCCACCCCAAAGGCTGCGGCATGCTCCATTTCTTCGGCTCCCCTTCCAAAAACGAAAGGGTCTCCCCCCTTTAATCGGACCACGTGCAATCCCAGCGTCGCGCGTTCCACAATCAAATCATTGATTTGGGCTTGTTGGTACGAGTAACATCCTTTGCGTTTGCCTACAAATATTTTTTCGGCTTTGGGAGCATATTCCAATAGTTCGTTGGACACCAAAGCGTCGTACAGTACCACATCGGCATTTTGCAGCGCTTTCACCCCTTTGAGCGTTATCAAATCCACATCTCCTGGACCTGCGCCCACTACGGTCAACTTTCCTCTATGCATGTTCCAGCTCCATTTTCCTGAACGCTTCCAATCGCTGCAATACCTCCTTGGCATCTTGCACATAGGATTTTGCAAAGGCTTCAGACGGTTCGTTCTTATTCAATTGAAGGGCTATATTGGCAAACCCGCCCTCAAAGGCTATTTTTCCTGATTCCACATACAGTTCATCAAAATCCTTGACGATACTGGCATGGGTATTGGTCTTTACTTTTTCGGCTGTCAATAAAGCCTTGGCAGAATTGACTATGGATTGATAGGAATAGTAAATACTGGCTGCCCATTTACCTTCTTGGATAGCTTCTTCTGCGTTGTCAATCTTCTCTTGACTTTCTAGGAAGAGCGTGGCCACAAGATCTACAATAACCCCAGCGCATTCCCCAATACCTATCTCCTTTTTATATTTTTCTTCGTTCCCCCAATCAATAAAATCATCTTGGGTGAGGTTGTCAACATCGGTTAATGGCTTTAGGAAATCGTAGAAATAAAGCTGCCCTTTTTCCTCGTAATAATCGGTGAACGACGCTCCATTTCCATTGGCTTCAAAGTCATCCAAAATAAGACGTAGTGCTTGCGGCCCTCTTTTGCTTGGTATTTTGGCTACTTTATCCGCGAATCTGGCCCTACCATCACCAAAATTTCCACCACCCAACAACACCTGAAGTGCAGGTGCAACCAACTTATCCTTGGTACGCACGGACATTCCTTGGAAACCGATATGTGCCATATTATGCTGTCCGCAAGCATTCATGCACCCGCTGATCTTGATGACAACATCTGGATTTTTGATGTATTGTGGATATTCCGCTTTGATGACCCTTTCGAGTTCGGCTGCGATTCCGGTACTGCTGGCAATACCCAGATTACAGGTATCGGTGCCGGGACAAGCGGTTATGTCCAATGCTTTGTTGTATCCCGCTTCGGCAAAACCAAGTTTTTGAAGTTCCTGATAAAAGAAGGGAACCAATTCCTCCTTCACGTAGGGAATCAAAATATTTTGTCTGAGCGACAAACGAATCTCTCCGGCCGCAAAGTCCTGAACCAATTGGGCCAGTTCGCGTGCCTTGTCGGTATAGAAATCTCCCAAAAGTACCTTGATGCCGATAGCCACAAAGCCCTCTTGTTTTTGGGGCACCAAATTGGTGGATTTCCAGGCCTCAAAGGCTTGTTTATCCTCAATAACCACTTTTGGCGTTTCTACCTCGGCCACCTTCACTTCAGGATAACTATCGATTTCGATGGGATAGGTATGATGTGGAATCGCCAATTGTTCTTCTTCCAGCAATTTTTTGAAACCATCGAGACCCAAATCCTTCAGCAAGAACTTCATTCGAGCCTTTGCCCTACTTTTTCGTTCCCCGTATCTATCGAACACACGGATGACTCCTTCCATCAACGGGATGATTTTGTCGGTGCGCAAAAAGCTGTATAGTTCATCGGCATGCCGCGGCTGTGAACCTAATCCACCTCCGAGCATTACCTTAAAACCTCTTTCACCCTCCTTTTCCTTGGCAATAAAGCCTAGGTCGTGCATGTAGGAAAGTCCGGTGTCGGCATCGCTTGCGGAGAAGGAGACCTTAAACTTCCTTCCCATTTCCTGTCCTATGGGATTCCTAAGAAAATACTCAAAAACGGCCTGGGCGTAGGGAGAAACATCAAAGGGCTCGTCCACATCGATTCCGGCTGTTTCGCTGGCAGTTACGTTCCGCACTGTGTTTCCACAGGCTTCCCTTAGGGTAACCTTGTCTTTTTCCAACTGGGCCCAAAGTTCTGGAGTGCGTTCCAAATCGACATAATGGATTTGGATATCCTGTCGGGTGGTGATATGCAACCTTCCTCTGGAATACTCATCGGAAACATCGGCAATACGGAGTAATTGGTTGGATGTGACTTTTCCGTAGGGCAACTTGATTCGAATCATCTGAACCCCAGGCTGGCGTTGTCCATATACCCCACGTGCCAAACGCAGGCTACGGAATTTTTCCTCATCCATTTCACCACCTTTGAACTGACGAATCTTCTTCTCCAATTCGATGATGTCCTTCTCAACCACCGGGTTTTCTATTTCTGTTCTAAAGCTTTGCATAATCTAGTTTTCCTATCTGTTTTATAGATTTTATGTAAAAAAACGCCCCTTCTCCCTTGCTAGACAAAAGAGAATTATTCTATAAATCCAACACCTGCTGTATTGTTCGTGCGGCTATCAATAATGATAAAGGAGCCATTGGTTCGGTGATCCTTGAACTTATCATAAAAAATAGGCTTGTTGAGCCTTAACCGCACCTTGGCAATATCGTTCATCTGCAGTGAAGACACATTTTCCTCGATACCAGAGTAGTCTGGATGGATTTTGTGCTCAATGGCATCCACTTTGGCCAACACCTTGTTTACACCATGTTGAAGCACATACTTACCTCCGGGAGTGAAACTGGCACTATCCATCCACGATACCGTCGCCGTCAGTTGTTTATCAATTGTGGGCAAGTCACCTACCTTGACCAGCATATCCCCACGGCTTACGTTGACCTCATCTTCCAATGTAATGGTCACCGAAGACCTTCTTGGAGCCGTTTTGTACTGTTTATCATAAAAATAAATGTCCTTTATCCTGGATTTGGTCATCGATGGCAACACCACAACTTCGTCGCCCACATTGAGCTCTCCGCCATACACTTTTCCTGCAAATCCACGAAAATCGTGGAAATCCTCCGTTTTGGGACGGATAACGTACTGCACCGGAAAACGCGGCGTTCCCGTGTTGTAAATATCTTTCTGGTCCAGTTCCTCCAAATGTTCCAAAAGGGTTTGACCGCTGTACCAGGGCATATTTTCGGAACGATTCACCACATTGTCACCCTTTAGTGCACTCACTGGAATAAAGGTGATATTCTGGTCTTGGTAATCTCTCTTTTTCATCAATTCCTGAAAATCGGACTTGATCTTAGTATAAGTTTCCTCCGAAAAATCGACCAGATCCATTTTGTTGATGGCCACGATTACATCCTTAATCCGTAACAGATTATTGATAAAAAAGTGGCGATGCGTCTGTTCGATAACACCTTTTCGTGCATCGATCAAAATAATGGACGCCTGTGATGTCGAAGCTCCCGTAACCATGTTCCTAGTGTATTCCACATGGCCAGGGGTATCGGCGATAATGTAACTTTTGGATGGGGTGGAAAAGTAAATGTGGGCCACATCTATGGTGATACCCTGCTCCCTTTCGGCCACCAATCCGTCGGTCGCCAATGAAAAATCGAGATAATCGTACCCTTTTTGTTTACTGGTCCGCTCGATGGCTTCCAATTTATCGTCTGTCATGGATTTGGTGTCGTACAATAATCTTCCGATCAAGGTACTCTTACCATCATCAACACTACCTGCTGTTGCTATCTTTAAAACTTCCAATGCTTTATCTTTTGTTTTTCCACCAAGTGGAATTGACTTTTTATCTTTTAGAAATATCCTTGTTGTTTGCGCTTTTCCATTGCCGCTTCGGAGCGCTTATCGTCGATTCGGGCACCACGTTCAGAAATTCTGGAGTCCCTGATTTCTGAGACCACCTTGTCTATGGTATCGGCATGTGATTCCACGGCCGCGGTACAACTCATATCACCAACGGTCCTAAAGCGTACCATCCGCTCTTCCACTTTTTCATCCTCGGCCCTAAAAACAACCTCATCTTCCGCAGACCATATCAGTCCATCCCGAAGGAAGGTTTTTCGTTTGTGAGCGAAATAAATGGATGGTATTTCGATGTTTTCCTTTTGGATATAGCTCCACACATCAAGTTCGGTCCAGTTGCTGATCGGGAATACGCGGACGTTCTGTCCCATTTCGATTTGCCCGTTGAGCATATCAAAAAGTTCGGGGCGCTGGTTTTTCTCATCCCATTGGCCAAAATCGTCCCGGACCGAAAAAATACGCTCCTTGGCCCTTGCCTTTTCCTCATCCCTTCGGGCACCCCCGATACAGGCGTCAAACTTAAATTCTTCTATGGCATCCAACAAAGTTGTTGTTTGAAGCATATTCCTGCTGGCGTACTTTCCGGTTTCCTCTACCACTTTTCCCTCATCGATGGAATCCTGAACATTTCGAACAATCAATTCCACACCCAATTCTTCCACTAACCTATCCCTAAATTCAATGGTTTCGGGAAAGTTGTGGCCTGTATCGATATGCATCAATGGGAATGGAATTTTGGCCGGCCAAAATGCTTTTTGTGCCAAACGCACCAAGGTGATGGACTTTTCCACCGGAAAACAACAGAACAGGCTTTTCAAACTGTGCTGCAACCTCTCGCATGATGTAAATGGCCTCGTGCTCCAACGCATTGGCACTTGGTCTATCGACTCCGTTCGAGGTTTGTGGTTTTTTGATTTCTTCTGTGAGTGTGCTCAAAGCTTATTTCTATTTTAACCTCTCGACTGCGCCTGTCTGGCGACAAAGGCAGGCTCGAGGTGACAATTCATACTTTCTTTAGGTATGCAAACCGCATTCACGATTTGCCAAGACTTTAGTTGGATCAAAATATTTGTGCTCGTTAGGCAATTGGCGGGCTTTTAGGTAAGCATCCAATTGGGTTTCGCTCCAATGATAAAAAGGACTTACTTTCAGCACGCCATCTTTGCTCAGACTCAATACATCCAAGGAATCACGATGAGCGGTCTGGCCTTTTCGCAGGTTAGTGAACCATACATCAGGTTTATGTTCTTCCATCGCCCTACGGAAGGGTTCCAATTTTACCTGCTCCGTAAATTCTTCGTGCAAGGGGTCATCGATTTGTGGGATACCCATAACAGCGTCGCGATGAGCGCTTGTTTGTTTGGGTACATAGAGCTTAACATTGAGTCCCAATCGGGAAATCAGCTCTTCCGCATGTTTATAGGTTTGGGGCGTATTGTAGCCCGTATCGCACCAAATTACCGGGATATTGGCATCAACTTCGGTTACCGCATGAAGGATGGCCACTTCATACGGTCTAAAATTGGTGGTGACCACAGGTGTTTTACCATGGTTAATGGCCCATGAGATGATTTCCTCTGGTGGAATGCCCTTAAATTGACGGTTCAAATTCTGAATCTCTTCTTGTGTCAATGCCATTGCCTACTATTTTATTTACCCCACTTGATGGAGTTCCAAATTCGTTCATGAAAAAAATAAAGCACCATTTTGGTGACCAATTCCACCAAACCAATTGAAAACGCAAGACTTAGGGTACCGGTTACAATCCATGAAATAATGATGGTATCCAAAGTGCCAACTATTCGCCAGCTAATCGACTTTACTATACTCCGCTTGGGACTTTCGGAAGCACTATCTTTTGTGTAAGTGCTCTGCTGTTTTTCGCCTTTTAAAATCAATTGATCGGTTATCATTTTTGCTCCTTTATTATCCTACTGATTTAGTAGGAATTTCAAAAGTAAACTTTATTTTGGGAACGAAAAGCAAATTCTATCTTAAATTTCAGTTTACCCCATAGTTTTAGTAGATTATCGAAAATAAAGATGAATTTTTAGGGATTTCGAATTCAAGAAAATAGATGGATCAATAACTTATCAAAGTAAATCGGCGAGGGAGTTATTGCGGTAAACATCCAAGGCGCTATCACGTACTTGAAGCATAAGTTTGTGAACGGAACATTCTTCCTCATCGGGACAATCGTCACATTTTTCGTAGAAATTCAGGCTTACGCAGGGCACCATGGCTATCGGTCCTTCCAAAACCCGCATCACGGTAGTCATGTGGATTTCTTTGGGGTCTTTGATCAAATAATATCCACCACCCTTTCCTTTTTTGGAGCCCAACAGTCCATTGCGTCTTAGGGTAAGTAAAATACTTTCCAAGAATTTTTGGGAAATGTTCTCGCACTTGGCGATCTCGGCAATCTGAACAGGTTCCCGTCCCTCGACCCTTGCGAGATAGGTAAGTGCCTTAAGTCCGTATTTTGTCTTCTTGGAGAGCATCTTACGAAGATAGGGAAAATTAACACTGCATGGACAAAACCCGCCGCCAGAAAGATTAGCCCAATGCTTGGGCGATGTCCGCTATAATGTCGTCAATGTGTTCCAGACCTACCGACACCCGAACCATTCCATCAGAAATACCAACGGCATTGCGCTCTTCGGTGGTCAGTTTACTGTGAGTGGTGGATGCAGGGTGCGTAACAATGCTTCGAGCATCGCCCAAGTTGGCGGAGAGGGACAACAGTTGGATGCTATCGAAAAAATTCCGACCAGCTTCCAGGCCTCCCTTCACTTCAAAGGCAACTACACAGCCTCCTGCTTTCATCTGCTTTTTGGCTATTTCGTATTTGGGGTGTGACTTCAAAAATGGGTATTTTACCCATTCAATTTTATCATGGCCTTCCAGGTAGGTAGCCAATTTCAGGGCGTTTTCGCAATGCCTATCCACACGGATCGCCAAGGTTTCCAAACTTCTGGATAGCACCCAGGCGTTGAAGGGCGACAATGCCGGACCGGTTATTCGGGAAAAGCGATAAACCTTATCCATCAATGCTCCGCTACCTACGGTGATACCAGCCAAGACCCTTCCTTGACCGTCCATTAGTTTGGTACCGGAGTGGATGACCAAATCCGCACCAAATTTTATGGGTTGTTGTAAATAGGGTGTCGCAAAACAGTTATCAACAATAAAAATGAGGCCGTGTTTCTTGGCTATTCGAGACAGTTCCTCCAAATCCAGGACGTCCACCCCAGGGTTTGTGGGAGTTTCTGCGTAAAGAATTTTGGTATTGGGCCGAATCAATCCTTCGATTTCCGAAAGGTCATTGGCATCAAAATAACTGCTTTCGATATTCCATTTCGGAAAAAACTGGGTGAACAGGGTATGGGTAGAACCAAAAATACTTTTGGACGAAACCACATGATCCCCTGCATCCAACAGTGCGGCCAAGGTCGAAAAAACCGCTGCCATACCCGAGGCGTAGGCAAAACCGCTTTCCGCTCCCTCCATTTGGCAAACCCTATCGATCAACTCGGAGGAGTTGGGGTTGGAATATCTGGAGTAAATATTTCGTTCCTTTTCTTCTGCAAAAGACGCACGCATATCTTCGGCATCCTCAAAAACAAAGCTGGAAGTCATGTAAATAGGGCTGGAATGCTCCAAATTTTGACTGCGCTCCATTTGTGTGCGTATGGCTTTTGTTTCGAATTTTTTGTCTTTCATTGTCTTTACTTTTTTCGGTGGCTGAGCGTAGTCGAAGCCACTTTATTTTTTCTCCTTATAATATTTAAAATTCGTCTCGTTTTTGCACTCGGACAAATTTGGTAGCGCATCAAAATCTCCAGTTATCAATGCTTCCTTCTTTGCTCTCGACCATCCCTGAATTTGTTTTTCACGTTCAAAAGCCGTCGCAATATTTAAATACTCTTCTACATATACCAACTTAATCGGCAATCTTTTCTTCGTATGATTTGCACCTTGGCCATTATGATGTTCATTTATTCGTTTCTGCAAATCAATAGTGCTGCCGGTGTAGTAACTTCCATCTGTGCATTCCAATATGTAGAGGTATCCTTTCATTTTTCAGTGTGGCTTCGACTACGCTCAGCCACCGTAACGATTATTTGAATCAACTATTTCGACTGTGCTCAACCACCTTTACGATTTTTTCAACTAGCTATTTCGACTACGCTTATCCACTGCATATAATAACTCATTTCTTTGCTTTGAAACATGCTCAAACTACACTTTCTCCGCTATCCGTAAAATATCCCCGAAGACGCCTCTCGCTGTCACCGCGGCGCCGGCGCCAGCGCCTTGAATCACCAAGGGCTGTTCTCCGTAAGATTCTGTATAAATTTCGATAATGGAATCCGAACCTTTTACCTGTCCCAAAGCACTTTCTTTAGGTACGGAAACCAATTTCACCTCTAAAATCCCCTTATCCTGCTGCAAATCGCCATGCAAATCGCCCACATAACGCAACACGTGACCCGATTCTTGGCTATCCTTGATTCCCTTGTAGTTATGGTCCATTTCATCAATGCGCTCCATAAACTGTTCAAACTCCAAGGTCTGAAGTTCTTCGGGAATCAGGTTTTGCACACTGATGTCGGAAAACTCATTTTGAAGATCCAACTCACGGGCCAAAATCAACAATTTTCGTCCCACATCATTACCTGACAAATCTTCCCTTGGGTCGGGTTCCGTAAAGCCTTTTTGCATCGCTTCCCTAACAATTTCGGAAAATGCCACGTCCTTACCAGAAAAGGTATTGAAAATGTAGGACAGTGACCCCGAAAACACGCCTTTGATTCTTGTAATGTTCTCCCCGGAAAGGTGCAATAGTTTGATGGTATCTATCAAGGGAAGACCTGCACCAACATTGGTTTCGTAGAGGTATTGTTTTTGATTTTTGTCCAAGCATTTTCGTATGGACCTGTATTTCTCAAAGCTCAGGGTATTGGCAATCTTGTTCGAAGAGACCAAATCAAAACCATGGGCTATCAACGGCTCATATTGCTCCACAAAAGTTTTGCTCGCCGTATTGTCCACGGCGATCAAGTTCTCCAAATGGTACTTTTTGGCAAAGGCAGTAATGTCTTCCAGTTGATAGGGCTGACCTTCCTTTTCCAAACGTTCTTTCCAATCCGATCCCACGCCCGAAGCATCTAGAAGTACCTTTCTGGAATTGGCTACGGCAAACACCTTTAGGTCGATACCTTTTCGCTCCTCAATGTTGTTTTTTGAATCCAATATTTGGCTAATCAACGTACCTCCCACATTACCATGCCCAAAGAGGGCCAGATTGATTTTTTTGGCAATACCGAAAATCTGTCCATGAATGACATTGATGGCTTTGTTCAAATCAGATTTTTTGACCACCATGCTCACGTTCTTGCCCGTAACCGTATTATTAAACAACAACGGAATAATCTGGTTTTTGGCCAAGGCATTAAAGGGTTTGTGGAAGCTGCTCAGGTCCATTCCCACGATGGAAATGACCGAAACATCCTTAACTACGGAAATCTGATTGATATCCTGGGAGGAATAATCGGTTTCGAACTCTTGGTCGAGCACTTTTTTGGCCTTATCCGCCTCGGAGGCATCGACCACCAAGCCAATCCCCCTTTCGGAGGAACCCTGTGACACAATGCCCACACTAATTCCATTTTGGCCCAAGGCCCTGAAAATTCGCATGTCCACCCCCACTTTACCGAGCAATCCCCTGCCCTCCAAATTGATGAGTGCCATATGGTCCAGTACGGAAAGGGATTTGATTCCGCCGTTATCGGTCTTTGGACCGATTAATGTCCCTTGGTTATCATCATTAAAGGTATTGCAAATGCGTAAGGGTATGTTTTTTTCAATAAGGGGAATAATGGTCTTCGCATGCAAAATATTTGCCCCAAAGTTGGCCAATTCGTTGGCTTCTCCGTAGGATATCACATCGATCAAGCGGGCATCTTCCACCAAATCCGGATTGGCGGTAAAAATACCGTCCACATGGGTATAATTGATCAACTCGCCCGCATCCAAAAAGTTGGCCAAAAGGGCAGCAGAATAATTGCTTCCATTTCTGCCCAAGGTTGTTGTAGAGCCATCCCGGTTGGAACCGATAAACCCAGTAACAATGGGAATGGTATCTTTTTCCAGTTCATGGAAATAGCGGAGCACATTTTCCTTGGATGTGCCTTGGTCCACCTCTGCATTGCTATAGTTATCGTCCGTAGTGATCAACTTCCTCGAATCAAAAAGCTTTGCCTTTAATCCCCTGGCATTGAGCGCAGCGGTTACATATTTGGCGGACAACAATTCGCCAAAAGATAGCACCTCATCCTTGGTCTTTAAACTGTAATCACCCGTTAAGGCGACGCCTCTCAGTATCTTTTCAATTGTAGCCAGTTCTTCTGAAAGGTCTACGCCATCGAAATTGTTCTTTTGATAGTCGACAAACTTTTTTAGGTCTGTATCAAAGTCTGCGCCTTTGGACGCCTTTTCCAACAAGCTCTCCAGCTGGTCCGTAGCTTTTCCACGGGCGGATACCACCACGGCAAAGTGTTCTTTCTCGTCAAATCTTTTATGGATGATGTTCAACACTCGGTCAATTCCCTCCCCATTGGCCAACGACTTTCCGCCAAACTTCAAAATTTTGATTCGCTCCGTATTTTGCTGAAAAACGGTCTCCAACAACTTTTCCAGTTGTTCAAACTCCATCAAAAAAGCATCATGTCCATGCACGGATTGTACCTCCCCATAGGTCACATTTGTATTCGCCTGTGCCAATCGCTTAAAGGTTTCCTTGTTCTCCTCGGCAGTAAAGAATAGATCGGAATTGACCCCAATGATATGGATTTTGGTATCGCTCTCCTGCAACGCCTTAAAGGCTTCTTCACCGTTCCGGGTAATGTCGATGGACTTTAATAGTTGGTTCATCAACTTATAGGCGGACAATTGGAAACGCTCCTGTAATTTTTTACCGTGGTGCATCAACCAGGATTCCACATTGAACACCTTGAGTTCTTCGTTGGTGCTTCTTTTAAATCGTTCTTTAAAGGATTCCGGAGTACGGTAACACAACATCGCATGCATGCGTGCATCGTGCACAGGCTGTTTGGAATTGACCAAGAATTGTTCCTGAATCTGACAATTGGCAATGAGCCAGTCCGTGGATTTCCAATCGGATGCCACCGGAATCAAATGTTCCGTAATGTTTGGGTTGAGAGCTGCCATTTCCCAAGCGATTCCACCTCCCAATGAGCCACCTATAATAGCGAACAACTTTGCAATCTCGAGTTCCTTCAATCCCCATAAAAATATCCTTGCTATATCGGCGGCGACAAAATCCTTGTAGTTATCGATCACAAAACCATCGAAACCATTGCCCGGAATGTTAAAGGACAAAATGGTGTATGTGTCCGTATCGATACATTTTCCTTCCCCGATCAAATCGGACCACCATCCATCTTTTCCTGCCACATTGGAATTGCCGGTAAGTGCGTGATTTACCAAAACAATCGGTGCCGTGTGCAAGGGTTTCCCAAAGACCTGATAGGACAATTCTATGTCCTGAACAGACCCGGTTGCTGTTTTAAAATCCGATATGGCCAAATGCCTTAAATCCATACAAAAAAGTGATAGGCCCAAGGGCCGATGATTACTAAAAAATAAGGTTATAAGAAAAGATGGCAGAAACTACCCGTGATGTTATCTATTCCCTGTGGGATAGAATGTAGCACCTTCTCGACAAGCGTCAAGGGTTGCTAAGGCTTCAAAGGGTCTATTCCCTCCACCTTTCTTGATAACTTACAATACATATTTGAACTTCGTGGACAAATATACAGATGGAAAGGTCGATTTTCCTAATCTTTTGGGAAATTTTCAAAAATCGACCTCACCAATAGCTTTTTATTTCAATACCGTAAACTCAATATTGGAATCGGTAAACACGGTATGGGTCTGTGTCTTGAAATCGGATTCGTCCGCCTTAAAGATGTTGTCCACGTAGGTTTGTGGATTTAAATCAATAAGCGGGAACCAGGTGCTCTGTACCTGAATCTGCAATTTGTGTCCCTTTTTAATGGTATGGAACACATCTTGAAGCTTAATGTTTACATCGGTTTTCTCGTTGGGCGTGAAGGGCTCCGGTTCGGAAAAGCTATTTCGGAACCTGCCGCGAAGCACCTCGCTCCTCACCATTAAATGGTAATTGCTCAATTTCAGGTGGTCCTGCATTTCTTCATTGGTCTCGGCATCCGGTGGGTGTACATCAATGACCTTTACGATCCAGTCGGCAGCAGTGCCCGTGGTTGCCACTTTCAATTTGGCCATGATATCTCCCGCCAGCGTAAAATCTTCTTCCATGACATCGGTTTCAAAAACCAACACATCAGAACGACGGGCCGCAAAACGCTGATCGTCCGTCATGTATTTACGTGGGGTAAACACCGTTTTTACATCTTCGGAGTACGGAACGGGCTTCTTAACGTCGCTGATAAACTGGATTCCCTTGATTTCTTTTTGTTCGGTGGTGAGTTCTTGATTGTCAGAAAGGTACATGGTCTGTTTGGTGGCATTCTTTGGTGGCCATGTATCATATTTTTTCCATTCCTTCTTTCCTGAATCGAACACATATGCTTCGGGCAGGCCAGAATCCTTGTCTCCCTCCCCTTTCAAAAAGTGATTGAAAAACTTGGTCTCAATTTCCTTTTGATAAAATAATGAAATGGAATCTCCAAAATAATAATTGCCTACGGCATTGCGCACTTTGTCCCGCGCCCAAGCGCCATGGTCCCAAGGTCCGAACACCATGGTATTGTAATTGTCCTTGTTGTATTGTTCTATGTTTTTGTAGGTTTCCAGCGGGCCGTATAGGTCCTCGGCATCAAACCAGCCGCCTACGATCATGGTGGCCACACTGCTCTTTACATTCTTTAAATGTTGGATCAGTCCCCTGCTCTGCCACATTTCATCATAATTCGGATGCTCCTTGAGTTCGTTCCAAAAGAAATCATCGGTTACACCTTCTGGTCGCATTGTTGGGGTATCTGCAGTTTCGTATTCAAAAAAGTAATCGAGATTTTTCAAAGGACCTGCATCCAAAAAGAACTGATATTGGTCCTCCGTGGGCAAGCTGGGCAAGGTATACCATGCCGTATCGATGGGAGCATCCCCATTGGGCCGTGGGGTCCCGAAGAGCGAGGTTGCCCTAAAATAGCTTAACAAATAGGCTCCATTATGGTGAAAATCATCAAAAAAGAAATCACCGATACAGGCTTGGGGGGAGGCGGCCTTTAACGCTGGATGCGCATCCACGGTAGCATATGTCGCATAATAACCGGGGTAAGAAATCCCCCAAACACCCACATTTCCGTTATTGTTCTCCACGTTGTTCACCAACCATTCAATGGTATCGTAGGTGTCAGAGCTCTCATCCACCTGATCGTTGGAGGTTTTATTGGGAATGTAAGCCCTCATGTTCACATAATGGCCTTCGCTCAGCCATCGTCCTCTTACATCTTGGTAAACGATAATATTCCCCTCTTTCATCAAATGCTCATTGGGTCCGATTTTGGTTCTAAAGTTACCTTCACCGTAGGGTCTGGAACTGTACGGCGTGCGCTGCATGATGATGGGGTACTTTTTTGAGGTATCCTTAGGGGAATAAATAGTCGTATGAAGTTTAACACCGTCCCTCATCTCAATGTCAATCTCTTTTTTGGTGTAATTATCGGCGACATAGGTATCTACCGTTTCGGTTTGTGTTTTGACGGTCTTTTTACAACCAACCGCGACAAACAACACAAACATTCCAAGGAACAGGACTCTGAACGAACTTCTCATACGTTTAATTTTTTTTGATAGGCTAAAGCTACTAAAGTTCGGAAGAGTATGCCAATAAAAAAAGGAGCCTAAAAGCTCCCTTTTTATTTTATTGATGTTGATGGGTTATAAGCCAAAGACCTCCTTTACCCTATCCACCATATCCAATTTTTCCCAAGTGAAGAGTTCCACTTCTTTTTCAATACGCCCATTGTAAGGGGATTCAAAAACCTTGTTTACTGTTCTGGGCTCTTTGCCCATGTGTCCGTAAGCCGCTGTTTCTAAGTATATTGGATTTCGGAGTTTTAAACGTTCCTCAATGGCAAACGGACGCATATCAAAGAGCTCGGAAGCTTTTTTGGCAATTTCACCATCGCTCATATCCACGTTGGAGGAGTTGTACGTATCCACGTAAATGGACGTTGGTTCTACCACTCCTATGGCATAGCTCACCTGTACCAAAATTTCCCCTGCGACCCCTGCGGCCACCAAGTTTTTGGCCATATGGCGTGCAGCATAGGCCGCACTTCTATCCACTTTGCTCGGGTCTTTTCCGCTAAAGGCTCCACCTCCATGGGCTCCCTTGCCCCCGTATGTATCTACAATGATTTTTCTTCCGGTAAGACCGGCGTCTCCGTGCGGTCCGCCAATCACAAACTTTCCGGTTGGATTAATGTGGTATTTGATATTGTCGTTGAACAATTTCTGGATACTTTCCGGCATCAGTTGTTTCACCTCTGGAATCAAGATATTGACGATGTCGCTCTTAATTTTCTCCAACATGGCCTCGTCGGTATCAAACTCGTCATGCTGAGTGGAAACCACTATCGTATCGATGCGTTGAGGAACATTATCATCAGAATATTCAATGGTTACCTGGGCCTTGGCATCAGGTCTCAAATATGAAATTCGGGTGCCTTCACGTCTCAAATCGGCCAAAACCTCCAAAATTTTGTGCGAGATGTCCAATGCCAAAGGCATATAATTGGACGTTTCAGTGGTAGCGTAGCCGAACATCATCCCTTGGTCACCTGCCCCTTGCTCTTCTTTGCTGCCTCGATCTACGCCTTGGTTAATATCCTGCGATTGTTCGTGAATCAGGGAAATTACACCACAGGAATCCCCGCTGAACTTATATTCACCTTTGCTATATCCTATTGTATTGATCACCTCTCTGGCAATGCTCTGCAAATCCACATAGGTATGGCTTTTCACTTCCCCGGCCAAAACAACTTGTCCGGTGGTCACCATGGTTTCGCAGGCCACTTTACTTTCAGGGTCAAAGGCCAAAAAATTATCCAATAATGCATCACTGATTTGATCTGCGATTTTATCCGGATGTCCTTCACTAACAGATTCTGATGTAAATAAATATGACATTTTTCTGATTTAAGCGAGGAGGATTTGACGGAAGTAAACCGGAAACGGCCAACTGCTTTAGCATTTTTTAAAGAGGTTGCAATCAGTCAAATCCTTCCTCGGTTCGCGAGGGCAAAATTATGGGAAAACCTTTTATTTCCAAAAAGAATTGCAAAAACTTGGATTTACAGTTCGTACTTTATTTTAAACACTACATATCGTGGTTGAACGGTGTAGGCCGAAGTGGTAAAGAAAAGGTCGTTATAGTTATCCTGATTCAATTCTTGATTGTTGGTCAAATTGGTAGCGTTGATGCTGTATTCCCATTTACTATCCGTTTTTTGATAAGATAAACTCGCATTCAAAAAGCCAAATTTATTTTCCACATTGCCCGCTTTGTCCCGATAATTAAAATAATTGTAATCCGCTAAAAAGATAAAATTCTTTAAAAACGCCGTATCAAATTTTATATAAGGCCTGTCCGTGTAAAATGTGGAAGAAACGGTTCCTGTTTTATATTGGTTTATATTGTATCGATACCCCAACTCCACATTTGGCGCGTTTACAAAACTTGTTCCCAGGGAGACCGAATAATCTTGCATGAGCGAGGTGGATTTTCGCGGTGCCCCGTTCACCACATTGTTGGTGATGCTATTGGACAATACCACACCGCTTGAAACTTTGATTTTACCAAAAGTCCGATCAAAATTACCAGATGCGTTAAACGTCTCATCTTCCAGTTGTGAATTTATGGTGCTATTCACTTGATTGATCCCTTCAATGGAGGTGTTACTTTTAAAGGCATCTATTCGTTTGCTATAGCTCAATTGCCCATAAATATTCTGCATATTGAACATACTGAAACTAAAAAAGTTAAGTGATACATTATGGTAGAGGGCACTCTCCAAATTCCGATTTCCCTGAAAAAGGGAGTTGTAATTGTTAAAAACATAGCCCCTTGCCAAATTATTTATGTTCGTGAAGCTTCGATTTATAGTATAGTTCAACCTTAGACTTTCAGATCTTTTTATTTGGTAGTTAATGAAAAGGTCGGGAACCAAATTAAAGAGTTTGTCCTGTACCCTTGTCCCCAATTGTTGGTTGGAAGCTACATAATTATGGATGTGAAATCCCGGATTGAATGTAAATTTTCCTGTCACCATTTTATAATGGAACCCCATAAACACATCGGAAAAATCAAATTCCACATCGTTGGTAAGCTCATCATTTTCAAACGATAATTCGGTCCCATTGTCCAATCGCTGAAAGATCGAAGAGTTAAAGCGCTGACCACTATGCAATGTGCCCAAGGTAAAATTGATATTACTCTTGGGCCCGGTTACCCAAAAATAATTCAGTTTGATGTCTAATCTATTGGTAATTACCCGTTGCTCTTGGTTTACGTTAAAAATGGATTGGTCTTGATCAAATGGAACTAAACCTACGAAAGGCTGTTGTTCCCGAATAGCTTGATAAAAAGGGTCCTCATTTGCGTATTCGTGTTGGGCCTCCAAAGCAAAAATATGATTCGCGTTGAGGGTAAAGTACGCATTGAAGTTTTGTCTGATACTACTTGGCGTTTGCTCCCTGCGCTGGAAGATATCATCGGTAATGTCGGCAATAGAACGGGTATTCATCTCCTCATTCTCATCGGACATTTTCAATAACACATCGTGGTTCCATTGAAAACGTTCCGATGGCTTAAAACTGGATGAAAATTTCGCCAATCCCAAATGGGAAATCTGATCGGTTTTGGTTTCGGCCAGCTCGGTCTGATTGCTGACAATATATGTTTTGAGCGCATCCGTTTGCATCAGGGTATTGTTGTAGGAATAAATTCCAAAACCGCTCAAACGCCACGATTCTGTGGGTTTATAACTAAAATTCACCGCGCCGAACCTTGAATTGATCTCTTGCGCCCGATTATTTTGTGTTAGTGATAGCCCAAGACCGTTCGACCCCGTGTTAAAATTGGTTCCCGTTCCCCGGGTTGCACCCGTTAAGCCACCGGTAAAGTTCCAATAGTCCATTGTGGTGAAAGGCACTTCCCCAATATTGTTGATATCGGAAAGTACATTCAAACTAAACTTTGGACTATAATAAAACAATTTGGGGTGGGCGACATAGCGCTCTTCAAAACCAAGTCCTCCGGAAATCTCACCAAACCAAAACTTCTTTTTTCCTTCTTTGAGTTTGATATTTAGGGCAACGTTGTCCTCATTATTGGTGACACCGCTTAATTGAGAGACTTCGCTATAATTTCGAAGCACCTCTACCTTATCCAAAGCGTTGGCGGGAATATTTTTGGAGGCCAATTTGGAATCACCATCAAAAAAATCCTCTCCTTCCACCATTACTTTGGATACCTTTTTACCCTCAACTTTAATTTCCCCTTGGTCATTCACCTCAATACCTGGCAACTTTTCCAAAACGTCAGCCAGCTTTTTTTCAGTTCCGCTCACAAAGGAATCCGTATTGTACACAATGGTATCACCTTTAATGGAAATAGGAATATCATAGACCACCTCAACTTCTTCCAGGTCGGCGATTTTAGGTTGAAGTGTAATATCTCTCTCAATATCTTCCCCTCCTACCTCCAGTTTGATCTCTTGCGGCTCAAATCCCAAGTAGCTCACCTTAAAAATATAACTGGTGTTTGCTTTCACCTTGATGTTATATTTACCAGAGGCATCTGTGATCCCAAAGCCATCCATAGTTTGATCATTCTGGTTAATGGCAACCACATTGGCCACATCCAAAGGTTGTTGGAGGGTGTCCCTTACCATACCAGAAACGGTTATTTGTTGTGCTTGGGTCATTCCATGAATTCCTAAACAAAGACATAGAAAAACGAGCCGGACAAACCACTTTTCCATTACCCTTGTATTTTTATGCTAAAGGTATTTCCTCCTTTACGGTTGCTATTGGCCTTCCATCTTTTCTCCATTTCCTCCATCTTTTTGGCCATGATCTCATCATATTCGGCCTGGGTAACCCTTTTCCCTTTTGATGGTTCCTCCACAACTTCCTTTTTCTCCGGGTTTAGAATCAACTTGTTGCAAAGAATTGCTGTTCTACCAGTGTTTACTTCCAATATCAATCCAGGGAGCCCCCAGTACGGTCCAGGTCCTTGACTTATTGGAATTTCGGGGGTGTACCAAACGGTTATGATTCTATCTTCCGGCTTTTCTATTTTGGACAACAACGACCTTCCTTGGGTAGAATCTTGTTCTTGTGGCACACTGTCCTGCTCACTTTCGTTTTTTTCCTTGTTTGAAAATATATTGTTGGGCTTACGGATGGCAGTGGCCTTGTAACAGGTGTAGTTACCGATTTTCTTGGTTTCTGAACTTAATTTCCACTCCCAAGTTCGCAAACTGTCCTTGATCAAAAATGGTTTTCCAAACATATCTGTCTGGTGGACATAGGTTTTGCTCTGCACGTCTTTGTAATATTCTCCTTGACTACTTCCAGATATCATAGTAAACACACCTCCTTGGCTCGCTCCAGGAGTTCCCAAACGCTCTTCTTCCCGATATAAGGAACTGGCACGATCAAAAGTAAGTTCATAGGTTTTCTCCATACTCTTCTTCATACTTTCCATAATCTGTTCCTTTTGATCCTCTGAAATACTACCGTTCTCAATTTTAATATCGATCGAAGTCTTGCTTTGATAAATAGCCTTTCCTTGGAATTCTTGGGCACCTATCGGTAGTGCCAACACCATAACCAAAACTGTAATTATTGTTTTCATTTGATTCATTTTTGATGCTCCAAATATCTTTTTTTGAAGTGCATGGTAGTGTTAAGCAACGTTAACGAGTGTTAACCGATTGGTTTTGGCGGATTTAAGCACTTATTTTAGCGTATGGAAAAGTTTAACGGCAAATGGCTGGTATACCTGATTGCAATTGTAATCGGTGCCACGATTTGCATACAGGTATACTGGAATTACAAAAGCTACCTTACCAACAAACAGCAGCTTATCAATGAGGTACAAATAGGATTGGACAACGCGGTAAACTCCTATTACGAGACCTTGGCGCAACGTAACACCGTTAATATTGTCCTGAATTCAGCAGGTGCCAAGGATTTTTCTGAAGGAAATGGGGTTTTCGATAGTTTGATTCAACGTATTGACATGTCCAGCAAAGGTTTCCGTGGATTGGATTCGATTACTAAAGATCGTTCCGACAAATTCACTCTATTTCGGGGCACAATGCCGGATTCGCTGCCCAAATTTGCTTTGCCCGTATCAGACACCCATAAGCAGGTTCATGAAAACGACAGCACGGGGTCATTGATTATTGGGGATACCATTAAACCCTTAACTTTTGATTTATTGACCTCGAAAGTAATCCTTTCCATAACTCAGGATTCTTTGGAGATGGGGGTTATGGATTCCTTGTTTACAAATGAATTGGAGCGTAAAAAAATTCAAATTCCGTATGGCTTGATGCTCACGCCCGAAACGGGAAAGGAAATGAAGTATCATCCGGAAATTATTCAAACAGCAGCCTTGTCCACCACCTCAAGATCTACCTTTTTACCAAAGGGCAGCAAGTTAGAGGTATTTTTTCCAGATGTGCAGGCCCTGGTACTTAAACGTATTTTAGGAGGAATTCTATTATCGACCATATTAGTACTTGCTGTAATTGGGTCACTGTTCTATCTCATGGCAACCATTAATAAACAAAAACAGTTGGCGGAACTTAAAAATGACTTCATCTCCAACATTACCCATGAGTTCAAAACACCAATCGCCACGATACATGCGGCACTGGAAGGCATCACTGATTTCGACGTACTCAAAGATCCCGAAAAAGCAAAATCCTATGTGGGCATGTCCAAGGATCAATTGGCCAAGTTGAACCTAATGGTCGAGAAACTACTTGAAACGGCCTCTTTTGATCAGCACGGCCCAATTTTAAACAAAAGAGAGGCCGACCTAGTTCCTGTTTTAAGACAATTATCTGAAAACCATCAATTGAATACCTCCAAAAGTATAACGCTGAAATCGGAAGCAAAGGAGGCATTTGCACCTATTGATGCCCTTCATTTTGAAAATGCACTAAACAATGTACTGGACAATGCCGTCAAATATGGTGGTGACCACATTCAGCTATTCCTGAAAAAAACGAAGTCATCCATAGAAATTACCATTCAGGATAATGGAACTTCCTTAAAACTGTCCGACAAGGATAAAATTTTTGACAAGTTCCATAGAGTGCCACAAGGTAACGTGCATAATGTTAAGGGATATGGCATAGGATTGTATCATACCAAAAAAATCATTCAGGCACATGGTGGAGATATTACCTTACATTTAGGTAAGAACCAGACCGCTTTTAAAATTGTGATACCCTATGTCTGAACCAACAACCATACTCTTGGCCGAAGATGAGCCTTCTTTGGGATTGATCATTAAGGAAAGTCTGGAAACAAGGGACTTCAAAATTTTGCTGTGCAAAGATGGCCAAGAAGCCTTGGAAGTTTTCAAAAACAAGAAACCGGAATTGTTGGTTTTGGATGTTATGATGCCGATGAAGGATGGCTTTACCTTGGCCAAAGAAATTAGAATTATAGACCCGAACATTCCCATTATCTTTTTAACGGCCAAATCGCAGACCCAAGATGTGGTGGAAGGCTTTTCCATTGGTGGTAACGATTACCTCAAAAAGCCATTCAGTATGGAAGAATTGATTGTTCGGATTCATAATTTGTTGCGCAACCGTACCCAAACCACTTCTGGCCCCATAAAAATTGGGAAATATACTTTTGATTTTACGAGGCAGACGCTACAGTTCAATACTGAGGAAAAAGTACAGTTAACGCATCGCGAGGCACATTTGTTGCAATTATTGGCCCAACATAGCAATACCTTGGTGGAACGCTCACAAGTTTTGAATCAACTATGGGGGAACGATGACTTTTTTAATGGAAGAAGTATGGATGTATTTATCACCAAATTGCGCAAAAAGTTACAAAAAGACCCTTCTGTAGAGATCATCAATGTACGTGGATACGGCTACAAGCTCGTTTACGGATAGCCTTTTAAACCCGCATTCAAATCGTTTTCCTTTTATCCAATAACTTTTTCATATCCCGTATTACTTTGTATCTTGTACCCACTATTTTCCTAGACACCAACAACAAAACATTCACATCGTATGCATATTGCTGTGGCAGGCAACATCGGGGCCGGAAAGACTACGTTGACCAATTTACTTGCAAAACATTACAAGTGGGAGGCCCATTTTGAGGATGTGGTGGACAACCCTTACCTGGATGACTTTTACACCCAAATGGAGCGCTGGAGCTTTAACCTTCAGATTTACTTTTTGAACAGCAGGTACCGCCAAATCCTAAAGATCAGGGAAAGCGGCAAAAGCGTTATCCAAGACAGGACCATTTACGAGGATGCCCATATTTTTGCTCCCAACCTGCATGCCATGGGATTGATGACCAACAGGGATTATGAAAATTACAAAGGACTTTTTGAGTTGATGGAAAGTTTGGTCCAGCCGCCCGATCTTTTGATTTACCTGCGTAGTACCATTCCCAATTTGGTGAACCAGATTCATAAACGCGGACGTGAGTACGAGAACTCTATTTCCATTGATTACCTAAGCCGTTTGAACGAGCGCTACGAAGCTTGGGTAAACACCTATCAAAAAGGAAAGTTGCTCATTTTTGATGTGGACAACATCAATTTTGTAGATAATCCTGAAGATTTGGGCGAAGTCATCAATCGTATCGATGGAGAAATCCACGGTTTGTTCGAGTAAGCTACCTTAGATACCAGCGTAACACCTTTACAAATTGCAACAACTTTGAGTTTGAGCTCCGTTTTCAGGCTGGTGTGCCCTGTTTCCCTCATTCAAATGTACCGTTGACTCATTCCTGATTTACTTCCGTCATTTTTCAAACTAGTTTAGGCTTGGGATACACCCACTGCTATTAACTAGGCCTATGGCCAAAAACTTTGAAAATTATGGAACCGAAAAAAAATCCGCACCTTGATGTTAAGCGAAACAGCATGCTCTACTTTTTTATGGGGATGACATTTGTACTTTTAATGGCCTATTTGGCATTGAACTGGAAAACCTATTACTCAGAGGATACCTGGGACGTGGGGGCCGTAAAAGTGAATGAAGACTTGATCGAGGAAACCCCTTTCTTGAAGTTGAAACTTCCCGACCCTCCACAGCCCAAAATCCAAAGTCCTCCCAAAATCGAAATTGCAGAGGATGATGAAAAAGTGGAAGAGACGGTTATTGAGGCGACCGACGTAGACCAAGACACGGAAATTTCTGATGTGGAATCCATTGAAGTAGCGGAGGATGATATTCCAGATGAGATTCCCTTTATCCTAATTGAAAATGCCCCTATTTTTCCGGGCTGCGAAAACGAAAGCACCGAAAAGGAGAAAAGAGAATGCTTTCAGGAACAAATGCTCAAGCACATTCGCAAGAACTTCCGATATCCTGAAGTCGCACAGGAGATGGGACTGGAGGGGCGTGTAAATGTCATCTTTACGGTACAGAAGGATGGAAGTATTGGTGACATTAGACTTCGAGGTCCACATGAAAGTTTGGAAAAGGAAGCGGCACGTATCATCTCCAAACTACCGAAGCTACAGCCCGGAAAACAAAGAGGTACACCGGTAAAGGTGCCCTACTCCATTCCCATCACCTTCAAATTAAACTAAAACTTTTGGCGTTCAGCCATTAAGAGAAACTACGTAAACTAAAAAAACCACGCCAATGGCGTGGTTTTTCCAGCTTTGCGGTAAAGCGCGAGCTAATCCTTTGCCTCGGCACTCTTATACGCTTCAATTTGTTTATCCAATGCTTCTTTGGTATCGGCGGTAAACTCCTTGGTTTCTTCCACCAACTCTCCATCTACATTGGAACTTGAGGTAACCACTGCTTTGTAACCTCCGTCAGCGGTATTGCTTACCTCCACACGGATTTGCTTTTCTACCATCTTGGATTCTTTCATTCCCTCTTCGGTAATGGTAATCATGGTACCATCTTCCTTCAACATGCTTACTTCGTCTGCTGGGGAAAGACTTACCAAACTAGGGGCAATGACCAGTGCCACAACAGACATTAATTTAAGTAGAATGTTCAAGGAAGGACCTGAAGTATCTTTGAAAGGGTCACCTACAGTATCCCCAACAACGGCTGCCTTGTGGGCATCGCTACCTTTTCGTCCTTCACTTTCAATGGTTTTTTTGGCGTTGTCCCATGCTCCACCTGCGTTCGATTGGAAGATGGCCATCAAAACACCTGCTGTGGTTACACCGGCCAACAAGCCTCCAAGCATCTCCGCTCCTCCGATAAATCCTACCGCTACGGGCACGGCAATTGCCAACAATCCGGGCAATACCATTTCTTTGATGGATGCCTGCGTAGAAATCTCAACACATTTTTCATATTCTGCTTTGCCATCGGCAGCTTCAAAAATCGCTCTGTCTTCCTTGCTCGCCTTGGAAAGATCGGTATCGTACTTACGCATGATTTCCAAAGCTGCTTTCAATTCAGGAATATCCTTAAATTGTCGGCGTACTTCCTCGATCATGGACATGGCAGCTCTTCCCACCGCGTTCATGGAAAGGGCCGAGAATACGAAGGGAAGCATTCCCCCGATCAACAATCCAGCCATAATATCGGGTCTGGACACATCGATGGACTGTACACCTGCAGTTTTCATAAAGGCGGCGAAAAGGGCCAATGCCGTTAATGCGGCAGATGCAATCGCAAAACCTTTTCCAATTGCTGCAGTAGTATTTCCAACGGCATCCAATTTATCCGTTCTATCACGAACCTCTCCAGGAAGTTCGGCCATTTCGGCAATACCTCCTGCGTTATCTGAAATGGGTCCGTAGGCATCAACAGCCAACTGGATTCCAGTGTTCGCCAACATTCCTACTGCTGCGATGGCAATACCATACAATCCAGCGAAGTAGTGTGATACCAAGATAGCGGCTGCAATCAATATAATAGGTATGGCGGTGGACATCATTCCCACACCAAGTCCAGCAATAATATTTGTAGCTGAGCCTGTTTCGGATTGACGTACAATGGAGTTCACAGGTTTAGTTCCTGTTCCGGTATAATATTCAGTTACTTTTCCTACTAACAATCCGGCCACAAGACCTGCAATGGTCGCCCAGAAAACGCCCATGGAAGTGAACTCTTTTCCACCTTCAACCCATGTTTCTGGTAGCATAGCATTGATTATAAAGTAGGAAGCGACCAACATAAGGCCCGCAGAACCAAATTCACCGATATTCAGTGCAGTCTGCGGATTTCCGCCATCCTTCACCCGAACAAAGAAGGTTCCGATAATGGACATGATGATTCCCACTGCGGCCAATGCCAAAGGCAAATACACGGCACCAAGACCATCAAAAGCAGCCTGAAATTCGGGCAATCCTGCAAAAACAGCACCCAAAACCATGGTACCGATGATAGAACCTACATAAGATTCAAAAAGGTCGGCTCCCATACCGGCAACATCTCCAACGTTGTCCCCAACGTTATCTGCAATGGTTGCGGGGTTCAACGGGTGATCCTCTGGAATTCCAGCTTCAACCTTTCCAACCAAATCAGCCCCCACATCGGCAGCTTTGGTGTAAATACCACCACCTACACGCGCAAAAAGGGCTATGGATGAAGCTCCAAGGGAGAAACCAGAAAGTACATTCAGCACTTCGCCAATCTCCCAGCCTTGTCCGCTATAGATCATAAAAAGCCCGCTCAAGCCCAACACGCCAAGTCCCACAACGCCAAGTCCCATTACGGCACCTCCGGCGAAGGCTACTTCGAGGGCTTTGCCCAAAGAAGTCCTAGCAGCATTGGTAGTCCTTACGTTGGCCTTGGTAGCTACCCTCATACCAATGAATCCAGCCAAGGCTGAACATATGGCACCGACTACGAAGGAAATGGCTACCATTCCATTGGAACCGGCTTCGTTACTCCCTTTAAAGTAAAGCAACACGGCCACACAAAGCACGAAAATGCTTAGTATTTTATATTCGGCCTTTAAGAATGACATTGCTCCGTCAGCAATGTTCTTGGCAATCCTTGCCATTTTTTCGTCCCCGACCTCTTGTTTGGAAATCCATACGTTCTTGATGAATACATACAGAAGGGCCAAGACACCAAATACGGGCAAAAATTTTACGATTAAATCCATAGGTTAGATCATTTAGAATTTTTTAATGCTCGCTAATGTAGTAAAATACGAAGTAATAAAAAAAATGCGCCTTTGATTATTAAAAGCGCATTTTTTTAAAGTTATATTTAGGCAATCTATATGGTGTAGGCCCGTCTTTTTTTGTGGTCGCTTTCTTCGTAGCGCTTTACACATTCGTGGTAGATTTGAACGGCTTCGTTAACGTCTCCCCATCCACCGGTATCTACTTTCTTCTCTTCCAAATCCTTGTACACTTGGAAAAAGTGTTCGATCTCTTTCAATCGATGTGGGTTCAGTTCGCTGATATCGTCCCTTTTGCTCCAGATGGGGTCGGAAACGGGAACGCAAATAATTTTTTCGTCGGGACCTTTCTCATCGGTCATGTGGAAAACGCCAACGGGTTTTACTTCCACCACCACCATAGGATAGGTAGGTTCGGTACAAAGTACCAAAACGTCAAGCGGGTCGCCATCCAAGGCCAGGGTCTCTGGAATAAACCCGTAGTCCCCGGGGTACATCATTGAGGAGAATAGGGTCCTGTCAAATCTAATTTTGTTGAGGGTAAAATCGTATTCGTACTTATTTCTGCTTCCTTTGGGTATTTCTACCAGTACATCGAAGGTAACACGTGGTTTCTTTGCCATGTCAATAAATAATTTGTGGTGCAAAAATAACCACTACAACTGGAATAGACCCCATAAATCATGGGTTTCCTGTTGATTAAAAGCTAAATCCGAAAGATCCCGTGATCCCGAAAGCCCTTGCATCTGGATTATCGAGATAATTCCCCCTAAAATTGAAGTCGATACGAAGTATTTTGAAGATGTTCCCTACCCCGAAGGAGTATTCCCAGTAAATCTGGTCGTCCGGTGCGATCAATGGAATATTGGTGGGTGCGCTCAAAGCAATATTCGCTTCCGACAATTGGCCCCAAGCTCCTCTTAGCCCCACAATCTCCCTTAGATTGAGTTTGCGGAGCAAAGGAATCCTTGAGAACAACCTTCCATTAAAATTATGCTCCAAGTGCACAGTGGCATAGGTATCCGTCACAAATTCATAAAAATCGAGGTTGGGGAATGTATTATACAGCGAAAACAGGGTTTGGTTACCGGGTACCACGCTCAAAAGGGACAAAGGCACCTCACCAAAGGTTTTGCCCAGCTCCACGCTGCTCGTCAGCCTACCCAGACCTCCGAGTTGCCAAGGTTGCTGATACGAAAACTGTACTTTTTCGTAGTCAAAATCGCTTTCCAGAAAACCATCCACACCTTTGGTGTATTTGAGCACAAGGGTACTATAATTGTCGTTGATGTCCGATCGCTCCACGCCATAGCCAATGGTGCGCTTTCCCGGAGTATAGATCAAGGTCGTATTCAGGTCGAACTGTCTTACCTCCGAAGAAATTCCGGTTGGCGAATCCAGGTCAATGTAATCCAGACTGAATGCTTCCGGCAGTGCAGAACTAAGCGTTCGGAACGATCCCCCAACATTGATCCTGAAATTTTTTACGGGTTCCATCTCTACATTGAGGGTGAAAAGGTTAATGTTGGTCAAACGGTCGTTGGCACCCACTGTAACCAATGAGGACGAGGCAATGCTGCGACCCAATACATCATTGGTACTGGTCAAGCTAAGGCCCAATTGTTCAATATCCCTGCGATTGCCCCCTGAAACAATCAAACGATTTTTACGGTCCAACAGAAACTTGCCCGAAAATCCGTGTTTGAACTTTTTATCATTGAAGCCGTAGGCCATATAACCTTCCAAACGCCAGAGATCATTCTGACCAAAATAGGTACGGGCTCCTGCACGCAAACGGATACCTTCGGCATCGTTGTAACCAAAGGTGCTGTAAATGTCACCAATATCGAGGTTCCACTTATCGATTTCGACATAGCCCGACCCCAAAATGCTCACAATGTCGTAATAGGTGCGGAACTTGGGTACGGTCTTAAGGGTATCCAATAGCTTAAAGATTCCCGATTCATCGTCGTTGAGACTTTCCAAGCGCGCATTTTGCCAAAAAACACTGTCCTGCGAGAATACCCTCGGGCCGTAGGGGTCGGCAACCGCCTTATAAAATGCTTCGGGACGGGGATTATTAAAAGTATAATTGTCAAAAACAGTGGTACGTTTTCCGTACACCCCTCTGGACTCTTCCTTTTTGGAAAAGCTAAAATCGCTCAGCATATAATCCCGCTTCAGCAAAAAGACGGAATCGCTCACCACCTCAAAATCCTGTTCAATATAAATCTCCTTCACCCAGTTAATGTTGGCACTTTTGGTGACCTGCATATTGATTTTTTTGATGGCAAAGGTGGTATCGTTCACCCAAAAGTCCCCTTTAAAGGTGAGCTCGTTCTTTCTTCTGGGATAATAGATGATGTTATAGCACCATTTATTATCGATGAAGGTACTATCCGAAAGGACATAATTGTAGACATCAATTCCCGTTTTGGACAAGGGACTCGTAAAACTCTTGTCGAAAAATTTAAGGTAGTTGTCATAGATGTTATAATCGGAATAGAGGTCTTCCACAAAAGCGGTAATGGCCTGATTGCCGCTAAAACCCGAATTTTTGTTCCCCAGTACATCTTCCTTCTCTCGTTCCATGAGATTGTCACCGTATACTTTGGAAAAGGTTTCATTCAAAAAGATGGGCAGATATGTTTTTCCCGTGATTCGAGAGGTATCCAAATCCTCGAACATAAACTCCAGTCCCTTGAACAATTTGCTCTTAATCAGTGCACTATCGATAGTATTGAGGTCGAACTCTATTTTTTCGTACTTATCATATTGGTATTGGTTGAACTTACGCACCCCGTTCTCTCGTTTTTTCGCCCAAATTTTCCGTAAAATATCGATGGCAGGGTTGTTCTTTTTGGATTGTTTCCCGGTATAGATCACTACTTCCTGAAGCTGTTCTGCAGATTCCACCAGTATGATTTCCATTCCGTAGTTTATCTTCTGCTCCAAAACCACTTCTTTGGTTTCATACCCTATAAAAGATACTTTGATGGTATCGTAGGTCTCATCAGACTCCAAATAAAAGCGTCCATTGTCGTTGGTGATGGTACCTTCGGAAGAGTTCACAAAAATAATATTGGCAAACGCAATGGGTTCACCGGTCTCATCCGTAACCACACCTTCGATTTTGGTCTGTGCGCTAAGGCAGGTAATAAATAGTAGAAAAAAAGCGGAAAGGATTCTTTTCATAGACAAGAATAAGGGACATGATGGTAAGCGACATAGGTTTGTCTCATCCAACTTTAGGTCAAATTTGGTTCAAACTAATTTGTAATCAAAACAATATTCCCTAAAAAAAAGCCCCGTCAACAAAGTTGACAGGGCTAATATACCGTACAAATATGATTCTAAAGCTTATATAACACTTTCTTAACAGCCTTGATAACATCTTCATGGTTGGGCAACCACTCGGCCAAAAGTACTGGAGAATAAGGTGCAGGTGTATCTGCGGTGTTCAATTTAACGATTGGAGCATCCAAATAATCGAAAGCCTTGTCCTGAACATGGTAGATGATTTCGGTGGCCACGTTGCCAAAAGGCCAAGCCTCTTCCAAAATGACCATTCTATTGGTTTTCTTAACGGAAGCAAGTATGGTTTCATGATCCATCGGACGGACCGTGCGCAAATCGATGATCTCACAACTGATGCCCTCCTTCTCCAATTCTTCGGCAGCTTTGTAGGCCTCTTTGATTATTTTTCCGAAGGATACGATAGTCACATCGGTTCCTTCCCTTTTAATGTCCGCAACTCCCAATGGAATGGTGTATTCCCCTTCGGGCACTTCACCTTTGTCACCATACATCTGTTCCGATTCCATAAAAATCACGGGGTCATCGTCACGGATAGCGGATTTCAACAATCCCTTGGCATCGGCTGGGTTCGAAGGAACCACCACCTTTAGGCCAGGGGTGTTGGCAAACCAACTCTCAAATGCCTGGGAGTGGGTTGCGGCCAACTGTCCCGCAGAAGCCGTAGGGCCCCTAAAAACGATTGGACAATTGAACTGCCCGCCCGACATCTGACGGATCTTGGCAGCATTGTTTATAATTTGATCAATCCCCACCAAGGAGAAATTGAAGGTCATAAATTCGATGATCGGTCTGTTTCCGTTCATGGCAGAGCCTACGCCGATACCGGCAAAACCAAGCTCCGAAATTGGGGTATCGATAACGCGCTCTGGGCCGAACTCATCCAGCATCCCTTTGGAAGCCTTATAAGCACCGTTGTACTCGGCTACCTCCTCGCCCATCAAATAAATGGTATCATCCCTTCGCATTTCTTCGGACATAGCCTCCGCTATCGCCTCCCTAAACTGTAATGTTTTCATTGAATCGTACTAAATAGTTATAGTCTGCTTAAAAACGCAAGCAAAAATAGGAAAAACTAGCCGAAACTTACCGGGACAAAATCCAAAAAAAGAACAAAATTTATTATGCATGCATAATAAATTTCGGATTTTATAATTATATTTGGGGACCAAAACCTAAAGTATATATGAAGATCTTAGTTTGCATAAGCAACGTACCGGATACCACTTCCAAAATCAACTTTACGGAAGGCGATACCAAGTTTGACACAAACGGGGTTCAATTTGTGATTAATCCCAATGATGAATTTGGCCTTACCCGCGCTATGTGGTTCAAGGAAAAACAAGGTGCGGCCGTTCATGTGGTCACTGTGGGCGGTCCCCAGACCGAACCAACCATAAGAAAGGCGCTGGCCATTGGGGCCGATGAGGCCATTCGTGTGAATGCCGAACCTACCGACGGCTTTTTTGTGGCACAACAACTGGCCGAAGTCGTCAAAAAAGG
Source organism: Flagellimonas sp. MMG031 (assembly GCF_040112705.1). Taxonomy (NCBI): domain Bacteria; kingdom Pseudomonadati; phylum Bacteroidota; class Flavobacteriia; order Flavobacteriales; family Flavobacteriaceae; genus Flagellimonas; species Flagellimonas sp. MMG031. The sequence continues at coordinate 1,365,548 of NZ_CP157804.1, read as the reverse complement.
GGAGTACGATCTGATCATCGCCGGAAGGGAATCCATCGACTATAACGGTGGTATGGTCCCGGCATTTTGGCCACTTTATTGGACATGAACTTTGTAAATACGTGCATCAGCCTAGACATTGATGGCAATACAGCTACCGCAGTTCGCGAGATTGATGGTGGAAAAGAAAAGATTAGCACTACACTTCCATTGGTCATTGGGGGCCAAAAAGGATTGGTAGAGGAAAGCGACCTCCGCATTCCCAACATGAGAGGTATTATGATGGCGCGCAAAAAAGCGTTGACCGTAGTTGAGCCCGTTGATGCCGCACAACCCACGCAAGACCAAAAATTCGAAAAACCCGCAGCCAAGGGGCCAGTTAAGCTGGTCGATGCAGGAAACGTTGGCGAATTGGTAGAACTATTGCACAACGAAGCGAAAGTGATTTAAAATCAAAACTCAAATTCAAACCACCAAATACCAGCATTTGGAATTTGGGATTTGAAAAATTGAAATTTAAAAAAATATGTCAGTATTAGTATATACAGAATCCTTAAAGGGAAAATTCAAGAAAAATGCCTTCGAAGTGGCCTCCTATGCGTACAAAGTGGCCCAAGATATGGGCACTACCGTTACTGCGGTGACCTTCAATGCAGAGGATGATGCCTCTTTGGGAACCTATGGGGTTTCCAAGGTGCTAAAGGTTTCGGATGACTCTTTGACCACCTTTAATGCCAAAGCTTATGCCGAGGTGTTGGCACAGGCCGCCAAAGCCGCCGATGCTAAGGTAATTGTGTTGAGTTCCAGTGCGGACAGCAAGTTTTTGGCACCTATCCTTACGGCCAAATTGTCCGGTGGCTATGTGCCCAATGTGGTTGCTGCGCCCGAGAGCACTTCTCCTTTTGTAGTGAAGCGGACCGCCTTCAGTAACAAAGGATTTGCCATGACAGAAATATCATCCGATGTAAAGATTATCGGGGTTTCCAGCAATGCCTTTGGTGTAATGGAAAACAGCACATCCGCTTCCGTAGAGGATTTTGCTCCCTCTTTGGACGACAATGCCTTTACGGTCAAATCGGTGGAAGTGGACCGCGTAGTCGGAAAAGCGACCATTGCCGATGCCGACATTGTGGTTTCTGGTGGACGTGGACTCAAAGGTCCTGAAAACTGGAACATGGTGGAAGAACTGGCCGACGTTTTGGGAGCGGCAACTGCCTGCTCCAAACCTGTTTCCGATATGGGATGGCGCCCACACAGCGAGCACGTAGGACAAACCGGAAAGCCGGTTGCCAGTAACCTTTATATTGCCATAGGAATCTCCGGGGCCATACAGCATTTGGCAGGAATCAACGCTTCCAAGGTTAAAGTGGTCATTAATAACGACCCAGAAGCACCTTTCTTTAAGGCGGCCGACTACGGAATTGTTGGGGATGCCTTTGAGGTAGTACCGGAACTCATCGAAAAATTAAAAGAATTTAAAGCCCAAAACGCTTAAATTTTGTTAATTTGCCCATTGCAAGGGGCTGTTCGGATAACTGGCTAAGCCGCTTATTTGAACAGCCCTTTTGCTTTAGGAGGAGATATATGAGTTTAGTACGATTAAAAATAAAGGGAATATCCTACAGCCAAACGCAAAATGGCGCGTATGCCCTTATTTTAAATGAAGAGGAGGGCGACCGTAAACTTCCCATTGTCATAGGTGCTTTTGAGGCCCAATCCATTGCCATAGCATTGGAAAAGGAAATCAAACCGCCCAGACCCTTAACGCACGATCTTTTCAAAAACTTTGCGGACCGGTTCAAGATTGTGGTCAAACAGGTCATTATCCACAAACTGGTGGACGGGGTGTTCTATTCCAGCATTATCTGTGAGCGTGACAATGATGAGGAAATCATCGATGCGCGCACCAGCGATGCCATTGCCCTTGCCCTACGCTTCAATGCTCCGATTTTTACCTACAAAACCATTTTGGACAAAGCAGGCATCTTCCTTAAATTCTCTTCCAAAGAAAAAGAAGAGGACGAGGATGACAGCATCATGGTGGACGAGATCCTTCAAGAAGGTGAGGCCGTTGAGATAGAATCAGGCGCAGATACCCATGGATACCGCGAAATGTCCCTTCAAGAACTACATGCCGAATTGGACAAGGCCGTTGCAAGCGAAGACTACGAAAAAGCCGCCAAGTTAAGGGATGAAATTTCCAAGCGTAAATAAACAATCACCCTACATGGCGAAGAAGACCCAAAGTTTACTGTTACTGTTATTCCTATGTTCGGTCGCTTTTGGCCAAAATACACTGCCCGCAGATTCACTTAACCTTGCCATCGGTACTACTATCACCCAGGATATTCCCGTTGAGGAAACATCCCAGATTGTTCCCAACCAAGGTTTTACCCTAAACACACTTTTGCGTGGTGCCTTGGGTATGGCGGTGCTTATTTTGATATCCTTCCTGTTCAGCTCCAATCGAAAAGCGATTAAATGGAAGACTGTTGGAATAGGTCTCTCATTACAAGTTTTGATTGCCATAGGGGTACTCAAGGTCCCTTTTGTGCAATACATCTTTGATCAAGTCGGAAACCTCTTTGTAAATATTTTGGAGTTTACCCGGGCGGGTAGTCAGTTCCTCTTTGAAGGATTGGTGGTCGATATGGATACTTTTGGATACATATTTGCCTTTCAGGTACTGCCTACCATCATATTTTTCTCTGCCTTGACCTCCGTTCTATACTATTTGGGCGTGATCCAAGTGGTGGTAAGATGGATGGCCTGGCTGCTTTCCAAAAGTTTGGGCATATCGGGAGCTGAAAGTCTTTCGGTAGCCGGGAATATCTTTTTGGGCCAGACCGAAGCCCCATTGCTCATCAAGGCCTATCTGGAAAAAATGAACAAATCCGAAATCCTATTGGTGATGATAGGTGGTATGGCTACCGTAGCAGGAGCCGTTTTGGCCGCATACATTGGATTTTTGGGTGGGGACGACCCAGAGTTGCGCCTTGTCTTTGCCAAGCATCTGTTGGCCGCATCTGTAATGGCAGCCCCCGGAGCCATCGTTATTTCAAAAATATTGTATCCCCAGACCGAAGAAGTCAATACCGATGTAGAGGTATCCTCTGAAAAAATTGGGGACAACATCTTGGATGCCATTGCCAACGGAACTACCGAAGGGTTAAAACTCGCCTTGAATGTTGGGGCCATGCTTTTGGTGTTCGTAGCGTTCATTGCCATGATCAATGGTATTTTGGGGTGGATCGGTGATTTCACCACTTTCAACAGCTGGATTGCGGCCAATTCGCCATACTCAGAATTTTCCTTGGAGTCCATTCTAGGAACGGTTTTCGCTCCACTAATGTGGCTCATTGGCGTAGCCAACGAGGATATAATGCTGATGGGACAGCTGCTCGGGATAAAATTGGCAGCAAGTGAGTTTGTGGGATACATTCAGCTGGCAGACCTTAAAAATGTTTCCAGCGGGGTACACTTTACTTACAACAAATCCGTGATCATGGCTACTTACATGCTCTGTGGTTTTGCCAACTTTGCCTCCATCGGTATCCAAATTGGCGGTATTGGTTCCTTGGCGCCCGGCCAGCGAAAAGTACTGTCTTCCTTTGGGATGAAAGCTGTTTTGGGCGGCTCCTTGGCATCCCTATTATCCGCCACCATTGCTGGGATGATTTTGGGGTAGGCAGGTACTAGGATAAAGGGTAAAGGGTAAAAGGCTAATGGTCTTTTTTAAAAATCAGAACATAAAATTCAACCTCGGAATTTTAAAACTATCAAATTATGAGAAATTTTCGAGAGTTGACCGTCTGGAAAGATGGCCGAATTTTAGTGAAAGAAGTTTACAAACTCACCCATTTATTACCTGATTCCGAAAGATTTGGATTGATTGCTCAAATTCAAAGAAGTGCCATATCCATTCCAGCGAATATTGCCGAAGGTTGTGGAAAAGATTCAGAGAAGGATTTTATCCGGTTCCTTCAAATTAGCCTTGGGTCCGCCTACGAATTGGAAACACACTTTATTTTATGTGAAGATTTGGAATTTCTTTCTCCCGAAATAGTGCAAAGGATTATTGGAGAAATTCAAGTCTTACAAAGGAAAATCGTAGCACTCATCAAACATATCAAATCAAACCATTGACCCTTTCACCCATATCCCTTCTGCCCAGTTAATAAACTCTTTATAAGTCTTGCCCATTTCTGTTTCAAGAATCTACCTATTGGATTAATTTCGAGGGATTGATTTTTTGTCACATCAGAGCTATTGCCCTGAGCGAAATCAAAGGGGCGTCGAGATGGCCTAAATTTAATCGGAAAAGATTTCTCGATACCATTTTCCGCTCTCGGAAAACCACTCGAAATGACATTGTAACGGAACAAACAGCATGAAACAGTACCACGACCTTCTGAAACACGTATTGGAGCACGGCAACCAAAAAGGGGACCGCACCGGAACAGGGACCTTGAGTGTTTTTGGCTATCAAATGCGGTTCGACCTTGCCGAGGGCTTTCCCATGGTAACCACCAAAAAACTGCACCTTAAATCCATTATCCATGAATTGTTGTGGTTTTTAAAAGGCGATACCAACATTGCCTATTTACAGGAAAATGGGGTGCGCATCTGGAATGAGTGGGCCGATGAAAACGGTGATTTAGGGCCCGTGTACGGACACCAATGGCGCAATTGGAACAGTGAGGAAATCGATCAGATCAAAGAAGTGATCGACACCTTAAAAAACAATCCGAACAGCAGAAGAATGTTGGTTTCGGCTTGGAATCCCAGTGTGTTACCGGACACTTCGGTATCTTTTGCAGAAAATGTGGCCAACGGAAAGGCCGCGCTCCCGCCATGCCATGCTTTTTTCCAATTTTATGTGGCCGATGGCAAGCTTTCATGTCAATTGTATCAACGCAGTGCGGACATTTTTTTGGGCGTTCCGTTCAATATTGCATCCTATGCCCTATTTACCTTAATGATGGCCCAAGTATGTGGCTACCAACCCGGAGAGTTTATCCACACCTTTGGTGATGCCCATATTTACAACAACCACATGGAGCAGGTGGAACTACAATTGAGCCGTGATCCACGACCCTTGCCCACCATGAAATTGAACCCTGAGGTGAAGGACATTTTTGATTTTACCTTTGATGATTTTGAGCTCTTGAACTATGACCCACATCCGCATATTAAGGGGGTGGTTGCCGTCTAAGGTTTAGATATTATTTAGCTATGCCGAGAACTATTTTTATCATATGCACCTTCCTCACTTTTGGGAGCGTGTTTTCGCAAGTTGATTTTAAATACTTTCCCCAAGAACAGATAATAATTTCGGCATGCGAAAGTAATCCCAATAAAAGTGAATGCGTTTATGAGTATTTAAAAGAACAAGTCGTAACCTTTATTACAGATAAAAAGAGATCAAAACAATTCCTTAAATACGATAAAGATACCTTAAAAGTAGGCGCACGCTTGGTATACGGACTCAACAACGACATTATTTCTGAAAAAAGTTTTGTCGCCATTCAGGACAAAAAACTGGGTAAGAAATACAACAAGGACCTCAAAGATCTTTTTTATACCATTAATATAGATCAAATCCAAAACAGAAAGCCACTTGCCACAATACATGCATTTTCTTTTGATTTCTTGATCGATAAAAATGGAGAGACCATAGCTTACAAGCATATCAAAAATAAAAATGTCTATTCCGGTGGAGAGGTGCATGAGATTCCAAGGTTCCCCGGTTGCGAAGCGTTGACCGAGCAGCAGGCCCGAGCCTGTTTCCAAGAAAAAATGCAGAATCACATCAAAACCAATTTTAATTATCCAAAATTGGCCAGGGAAAAAGGCATTTCTGGAACGGTTTACATCATTTTTGACATCAATCGGGAGGGAAAAATTGAAAACATCAGATTAAGCGGGGAATATATTTTAAAGGAAGAGGCTATGAGAATAATCAAACTACTACCAGATATGTCTCCTGGGACCGTCAATGGTGAGCCCGTAAAAGTCCCTTATTCTATTCCAATGCACTTTCGACTATAACATAAAACCGTCCAATATGAAACCCACCATTATCACCCTATTTGCCGCCTTGCTACTGGCCAGTTGTGGCGAGCAGCCGAAAAAAGAAAAAACCGAAACACAGGAAATTACCGTGGAAACTAAAGAAGAAACCGCAGCACCCCAATTAAGGCATGTGGTATTGTTTAAATTCAACGAGACTTCGTCGGCTGAAGAGATAGCCCAGGTAGAAGCTGCCTTCGATGCATTGCCGTCCAAGATATCAGAAATCAAGGCTTACGAAAAAGGGCTCAACAACAGCCCCGAGAACCTGAACAAGGAACTTACCCATTGCTTTTTGCTGACCTTTGAAAGTGAAAAGGACCGCGATACCTACCTTACCCATCCGGACCATGTGGCCTTTACTGAACTTGCCGGCCCACACATTGCCGATGTGCTGGTCGTGGATTACTGGGCGAAGTGATTGTTTTGGTACATCATACCGAAATAACTTACCTCTTCGCAAGATAAGTTTCAGCCTATCGCCAGATTACACGAAAATTCATGAGATCCTGAAACAAGTTCTGGGTGATGAAGAGAGTTTTCGAAAAAAAAGAACCGCCATTGGTTTTGGGGCGAACCAATGGCGGAAACTGTGTTTTTAGACTTCTAGAACGGCGTTCTCGGCTCCGGCATAATCGTTCCATTGGAAACGATCGGCCTCACCATCGTTCTCATAAGCACCGTCGATCAAATATCTGAACTCGTAGCTGTTCTCGACAGGCAGTTCGAACGTTCCTTTAAAGGTGCCGTTCTTTAATTTCTTCAAAGTGCTCTTTTTAGGGTTCCATTTGTTGAAATCCCCGACTACTGCAACTGTTTTTGCCTCATCTGCAGGAACGGTAAATGTTACTTTGCAAACAGGCTTACTTTTTAGGTATTGTTTCTTAATTGCCATGGTACCAAAAATTTTAATTCCGGTACAAAGCAATGCATAAAACCATTTATTTACAATTAGTTACAATCGATTTATCAATTTGATAAAATCCAGCTAACCCGATGATTACTTTTATCAAATTAGCTATTGGTTTTTTGCCGATTACGAGGTTGATGTCCAACGTTTTAAAAGTGTTGCCACAACATCTATTTCCTCCACGGTATTGTAAAAATGAAAGCTTAGCCGGATGCCATCGCCCCGAAGTGAGGCCACCACATTCTCATTGGTCAATTTTTGGAACAGCTGCTCATCTCCCTTGACACTAAAAATGGTGCTATGTTGCTTGCGTTTGACCACAGCAGGCTCCAAAAGGTCGAGTTCGGAGAACGCCTGCAACGCATGCTGGGACAGCTTTTGTAATTGCGCCTGTACATTTTCCTGCCCAATCTCGTCCAAAAAGGTAACGGCAAATTCCAAACTTCCGAAATTTAGGGAATCCAAATGGCCGGGCTCCATGTATTTGCAGAAGGTGATGCTGTTTCGCTTGGAGGCATCGTTGTCCACAGAACCGTTCCCAATACCACGCAATTCAAACTGGTCCATCACCGCCTCCTTTACCAAATAGAATCCGTTGCCATAGCCGGCCAACATCCATTTGTAGGCACTCGCACCCAGAATATCGATTCCGGAATCCTCAAAATCGAAGGGTTCCATGCCACAGAATTGGGTGCCATCGGCAATGATGATCAAATTGGGAAACTCCCTTTTCAGGTTTTTTAAAAATTCAAGATCTATTCGTACCCCATTAACCCATTGCACCAAACTGAGCGCCAAAACGTCGAAATTACCGCTCTTTACCTTGGTGTGGATATTTTCTTCCATATGTTCATCGGCATCCAAATAATCGCGCTCAAAATTCCGCGTCTCAAAGGGCCAGTTGACGCTTGGGTAATCTTTATTGACCAAAAGGACCTTTTTATCCTTCGGTAAGCCTTCGAGCAATAAATTGAACCCCAAACTAAAGTTGGGAACCAAGGCCACGTTCTCGGGTTTGCAATTAAAAAATCTACCTACAGTCTTTTTAATTTCTGGCATATGTGCAAACCCTTTGTTTTTCATTTCGCTGCCGCCAATCAGGAAATCCAAGTCGTGCCCCTGTCGCCATTCCATCAGGTCTTCGCTCAAAAGACCTGCCGAGGCAGTATTGGCATAAACGCATTGGTTGAGCACGGGGAATTTTTTTCTAAGGTTCTGCATGTCGGGAATTTTGTCTGTAATTCGGTTATCTTTGTTCATAAAGATAGCCATTCCATGTTGTCATTTGGTAAAAAGAAGAAAGCGGAAATAGATTTGGAACAGCACGAGCTTTTGGAGCATGCGCACCAACGCATCAAACAAAAGAAAAGGCTGTTTTCCCATTTTGTCATCTTTTTGATCGGTAGCATTTTCCTGATTCTGGCCAACAAGGTCTTCAAGTACGGGGAGTCCTATGATTGGTCCATTTGGATCGTGCTTTTCTGGGCGTTCCTGTTTGCCCTGCACGCCTTTAATGTGTTTGTGACCAGCAAGTTTATGGGACAACAATGGGAGCGCGAGCAACGCGAGCGCTTGGTCGACCTTCAGAAAAAACGCATCGGTGAGATCCAAAAGGAAATAGAAACGGACTTTCCGCTTTCCAAAATAAATAAAAAAAAAGATCAGTGAGGAGATTGGTCATTATTGCGGCCGCGGCCGAAAACAATGCCTTGGGCAAGGACAACGACCTGGTCTGGCATTTACCGGACGATTTCAAACGATTTAAAACGATTACCTCGGGGCATAAAATAATTATGGGCAGAAAAACCCTGGAGAGTTTCCCAAAGCCACTGCCCAACCGCACGCACATTGCCATTACCCGTGATGAGGACTATCAACCCAAATTTCCATGCACCATAGTACATTCCTTGGCGGATGCCATTGCTTTGGTGGACGATAATGAAACTGCTTTTATTATTGGTGGAGGGGAAATCTATAAACAATCCATGGACCGCGCTACGGATATTGAACTGACAAGGGTCCATGGATCGTTCGAAGCGGATGCATTTTTCCCTGAAATTGATACCGACCAATGGGAACTGGTGAAAGAGGAACATCATCCAAAGGATGATAGGCACCAATACAGTTTTACGTACCTCACCTACAAAAGAAAATAAACGTCAAGATTCCCTTTTTTTGGGGAAAACTGTTTGATTGGATTAGAAATCGAGATAGGAAACCTTTGCTGATGGCGTATTTACCAATGTTTTAAGGACTTCAATATCGGCATTGCTGTAAAAGATATGCTCTGGGTGCTGTTTTGCATTGGAAAGCAGTTGGTGTTGCTCCAAAACGGCTCTGGTCTGCCGTGCCACCGCTTCTCCGGAATCGATGATATTGATGTGTTCTGGCAGTATCTCCTTCAACACGGGTATCAAATAGGGATAGTGGGTGCAGCCCAACACCAAACAATCGATATCTTGATTGAGCATGGGCCATAGAAACTCGAGGAGGAGGGTTCTCATTTCCTGTGATTCGATTTTACCGGCCTCAATGAGTTCCACCAACCCTTTTCCTTCCTGCTCCAATACGGTAATTCCTTCGGCAAAAAGTTTGGAAGTGTTATGGAACAGACTACTGGAAAGGGTGCCCTTGGTGGCCAACACTCCTACTTTTTTGGTTTTGGTTTGTAATGCAGCCGGTTTAATGGCTGGTTCAATTCCGATAAAAGGGACGTTGTAATGGGAGCGTAAGTAATCAATAGCGTTGGTGGTGGCGGTATTGCAGGCCACCACAATGATCTTACAGTTTCTTTTGAGCAAGTACTCGGTATTTTTGATACTGAGCCTTACAATCTCTTCCTTCGACTTTTCGCCATAAGGGGCATTGGCACTATCGGCCAAATAAATGGTGCTCTCGTGGGGCAACATTTTGGCGACCTCCTTCCAAATGGAGGTACCTCCCACCCCAGAATCAAAAATGCCTATTGGATTTTCCATGCCTAAAAATAGGTGCTTCACTTTTTACGGCATAAAAAAACCGCTTTTAAAAAGCGGTTTTTTATTTTATGTCCCTTCTCAATTAGAAACCTAGTTCCTGCTTTACTGCTGGCAAAAGGTCTTTTCCTTTGGAAACTAGAAGTCCCAATCCTGGGCTGGCATCGATTACGTAGTCGTAACCTTGTGCAGCAGCTACTTTTTCGATGGCCGCTTTTGCCTTTTCCGAGATGGGAGCGAAGAGTTCCTGCTGCTTTTTCTGCATTTCCTGCATGGCAGCTTGCTCTGCTTCCTGAATGTTCTGCTCAAAACCTTGAAGCTCTACGGCTCTTTGCTCGTTTTCTTCCCTTGTTTTGGAAGTAGCTTCGTTTTGGTATTGGGTATACTTGTTTTGAAGCTCGGTCATGGAGCTTTGGATGTCTGCTCTGTAGGTTTCCTGTAATTTCTTCAATTCGGCTTGTGCAGCCTTCATCTCCGGCATTTCAGACAATAGTTGCTGTACATTAATGTGTGCAACCTTGCTCTGTGCATTTACAAAACCCGTAGCCGCTACAAACAATACGAGGGCTACCGCAATTCTTTTTACATTTTTCATGATTCTCAACGTTACTTTTTTGACTTTAAATTTAGTGTTTCAATATAAACTATCCTATTGAATCCTTTTGTTGTTCCTGCGCTTTTTTTCGTTCTTCCAATTTTTCCTTCCTCTTGGCCTCACGCTCTTCCAAAAGTTTTCTTCTTCGTTCTTCGTATGCTTTTTTACGCTCTTCGCGCTCTTGCAGCTTTTGGGCCCTTGTTGCCTCCGCAGCTTTTTCCCGTTCTTCAAGGGCTTCGGCAGCTTGTTCTTGGCGTTCCCTAAGGGCGTCACTTATCTCGTCTTCCTCTTCTTGGAACTGCTCCAATCGATTTTGCTGCTCTTGTTTTTTATTGGAGGCACTTATTTTTCTGGTGCGTCCTATCTCCCTTAAAACCAAGTCACTGATATCGTGCCTTTTTTCGGAGTACAACATTACAACATCTGCGGATTTATCAAAAATAAAATCGTATCTTTTATTGGCTCCGATTTTTTGTACTTCATTGAACACTTGGTCCTGTATGGGCTGTATCAAAAGCTGCTTTTGCAGCACCAAATCCCCTTGCGGCCCAAATCGGTCTTGTTGATAATCGAGCATTTCCTTTTCCAATAACTGGATTTCCTCTTCTCGCTCCAAAATTAGCTCGTCCGTCAATAGCACCTTTTCGGCCATCAAATCTTTCTTCATCTGCTCAACAACACTTTGCTTCAGCTCTATTTCCTGCTTCCACTTTTGTGCTTTGGCATTCAATTGTTCGGTAGCGTCCCTGTACTCTTCCACATTTTCGAGGATATATTCCATATCCACATATCCGATACGGACACCACGCTGGGCGAACCCGTAAAGGGAAGTCATTAGAACTACTGCTGATAAAAGAACTTTGGTATTCATCTTTGATTCCGCGTTTGTTATAGAAAATATCGTGCCAAAATTACTAATTAATTAAAAATAAGCTATTTAACAATTAGTACGACACGTATTTCCATGTATTAAAACTGCTGCCCGATGATGAAGTGCGTTTGCCAGCCGCTTGGTCCTACCGATCCTGGTCGGGCATCGGTATCGAAGCCGTAACCAAAATCAATCCCCAAGAGTCCGAATGCCGGCATAAAAATACGTAGCCCCACTCCGGCAGATCTTTTTAATTCAAACGGATTATAGTTGCTAAAATTGTTGAAGGCGTTACCTGCTTCCAAAAATGACAGTGCGTAAATGGATGCCGATGGTTTCAATGTTAGCGGATAGCGAAGTTCCAAAGAGTATTTGTTGTAAATGGTACCCCCTTCCTGTTCCAATCGATTGGTAATCGGGTTGGTGATATATGGGGTAAGGGATTGGTTATCGTAACCTCTTAACTGTACTACATCCCTACCGTCCAAGGTAAAGTTTCCGAGACCATCTCCCCCTACGTAAAAACGCTCGAAGGGTACATCTCCAATATCTTGGTTATAGGCACCTAAGAAACCGAACTCGGCATTGGTGCGCAACACCAGTTTACCCACAATAGAAGTATACCAATCTCCTCTAAATTTGATTTTGTAGTACTCCAGTAGTTTAAATCTTTCTTCTTCCAACAACTCCAAGTTGTCCCGAAGCCTATTCAATTCCAATTGCTCTTCGGTATTGGCAGGTTCACCAATTTCTCGGATTCTTCGATTGACCTCGTCCACATCATCCCTTAAGGCTGCAAAATCTTTTCCGCCGAACAATGAGTAGGGTGGTGTAAACTTGGCCGTCAATTCAAAGTTGGAACCTGAGGTCGGGAAAATTCTACTGGGCCCTTGCGAGCTTCTTGACAAACCGAAGGTATAAGTCAAGGCATTGGAACTTCCGTTACCAAAATTGAAAAGTCCACTAGCAAAATCGTTGAAATCGTACAATTGGTAGCTCACAGAGTGCGATAACGTAAAGAAATCGTCAGGCCACTGTACCCGTTTTGCCAAACCGGCAGTGATTCCTGTAATGGCGAATCCCCTAGACTTGTCAATATCAAATCTACCATTAGGATTGAACTGGGTGGCAAATTGTTGTGTACGTGATAGTGAGAAATTGAACCTAACGGGTTTTTTTCCTCCCAACCAGGGTTCAGAGAAATTCAAACTGTACACGCGGAATGTCCTACTGGCCTGCAGTCGCAAAGCAAAAGTTTGACCGTCACCCATGGGAACCGGCTTATAGGCTTCCTTATTAAAGATATTTTTGATAGAAAAGTTATTGAAGGAAAGTCCCAAGGTTCCAATGAAACCACCGCCCCCAAAACCTCCTTGGAGCTCGATTTGACTAGATCCTGCTTCCACCAAGCTATAATTGATATCCACAGTACCTTCATTTGGGTTCGGGTTTTGGATGTCGGGTACAATTTGCTCAGCATCAAAGAATCCCAATTGGCCCAATTCGCGAATGGTCCTTACAATATTGGATTTGCTATATTTTTGACCGGGACGCGTCCTGATTTCCCTGTAAATCACATGGTCGTTGGTCTTATCATTCCCCGAAACGGTCACATGATCCAAAAATGTTTCTTTACCTTCAATGATACGTATTTCAAAATCGATGGTGTCATTGACCGCAGAAACCTCAACCGGGTTAATGGTCGAAAATAAGTATCCATTGTTTTGGTAAAGGTTGGTGAGGTCCACTGCATCTGGGTCGGAATCGTCGGCAATGCGTTCCTTGAGCAAAACACCATTATAGGTATCCCCTTTTTTGATACCTAGCACTTGACTCAACTGTCTATCCGTGTACACGGAGTTGCCCACAAAGTCGATATCCCCGAAATAATACTTATCACCTTCCTCTACTTCAATGGTAAGCTCAATGTTTTTGTCATCCAGCTTTACAAAGGTATCCGAAAGCACCCTTGCATCCCGGTAGCCACGTTCGGCATAGGTATCGACCAAGTTATCCAAATCTTCCTCAAAGTCCGCCGCAATGTATTTGGATTTCTTCCAGAAACGGTAAAACTTCTTCTTCTTGGTGTTCTTCAGTGATTTTCTCAAGCGTTTGTTGGACAGTTTTTCGTTGCCCACAAAGTTGATTTTCCTTATTTTGACCTTATCGCCCTTGCTCACATTGATGACCATGTTCTCCACATTGGTTCCCGAGGTATCCACAGAAGTGGCGATGTTCACTTTAGCATTAAGGTATCCCTGCTTTTTATATTTATTCTGAAGGTAGTTCTTTGTGTTGGCAATTAAGCTCTCGGTGATTTTTTTCCCTTTTTTCAGGTCAGTGTCTTCGATAATATCCTCCACTTTACGCTTTTTGACGCCGTACACGGTCACGCTGTTCAAAGTGGGTCGCTCGGTAATGTTCAGTTCCAGAAAGATGCGATCATCCTCGATTTTGGTATAGTACATTTCCACATTGCTGAAGAGGTCCAGGTTCCACAACTTTTTGATCACTGCACTGATCTCATCGCCGGGCACCTTGATGGGCTGCCCTACACGAAGACCGGTATAGCTCTTTACCGTTTGCTCATTGTAGCTCTGCAGTCCGGTAACCGTTAGCCCCCCCAGAATGTATTGCTTGCCGTTCTCGAAGTCGGTTTCTTGGGCAATACCCTGAAATGTGAATAAGAATAAGGGGATAAAAAGGGCCGAAAGTATGTAGTTTGTGATACCCTTAGTTAAGTTGTTCGCTCGTTTTTCCAAATCGTCGTTCTCTATTTTGGTAACTTAGTATGGCCTCTACCAAATGGTTTTCTCTAAAATCGGGCCAAAATACATCAATAAAATATAATTCGGCGTATGCAATCTGCCAAAGTAAAAAATTACTTATCCTACATTCGCCACTGGTGCGTATAAGTAGGTCTACATCAGGCAAAAAGTGCGCGTAAAGATGTGTATTTATTACTGTTTCATCAATATTTTCGGGGGAAATTATGTTATTTTTAACTTTGGTCGCAATCTCTTGAACCGCTGTTTTTATCTCTTCCCGTGAGCCATAGCTCAGTGCGAGGGTGAGCGTCATCCCCGAATTGTTTTCGGTTTTCTGCATTACCTCGGTGAGTTCTTTGTGCACCTTGGAGGGCAATGTTTCTATTTTCCCAATGGCACGTAATCGAATATTATGTTTGTTCAAGGTCTTGAGCTCCCTTTTAAGGGCGTTGACCAAGAGTTTCATCAAGGTATCGATTTCGGTTTTGGGACGGTTCCAGTTTTCGGTAGAAAAAGCATAAAGAGTCAAAAAAGGAATCTGGAGCTTGGCACAACTTTCCACGGTCTGGTTAACGGACTCCACACCGTTCTCATGGCCGAACATACGGATCTTGCCCCGCTGTTTTGCCCATCTTCCATTACCATCCATAATGATGGCCACGTGCTGCGGCAGTCTTTCTTTGTCTACGTCCTCTAGTGTGTGCATCTTATTGAAAACAATCCTGGCAGGGCTTACGTCCAAAGGTATAGGTCAATGTTATACCTGTAAAAACGTACCAGTCGTCGCTCAATATATTCCCGAATCGGAATTGCTCAAAATTGGAACCTTCTGGGTTGCTTGCGTCCAAATTGTCCGTGAACGTATACCTGGCCCCAATTTCGGCACCAAGAATCAAGAATTGATTTAAACGATACTTAGCCCCAACCGTCATTGGAATTGCAAAACTACCTTCTTTTTGGTTAATATCCTGCATTTGAAGGGCATCAATATAATTAAAATCGTATCTGAAGTAGGTAATACCGGTGTACAAGTAAGGCGTGAAGGCAGGTCCGAGCTTATGGAGGTTGTATTCCACAAAGTTGATTTCCAATCCTGCGGAGAACTCCAAAATGGAATTATCCACCATATACCCTCTTTGTTGGCGCGATGGCATGTGCGATTTGGAATCGTCGGCAGTGACCTCTCCGTAGAGCACACTTGCGCGCCATGCATAGCGTTTTCCCTTGTTCCATTTAAAGATACCGCCAAAAGCTGGCCCCGAGGGCAGAATATAATTGGTCCTTCCCACATCGCCTATCATGTTGGCGCCTCCGGCAAACACCCCTATTTCGTAGGTTTGTGAACTCACCTTGATCACACAGCATAGAAAAACAGCCAAAACTATCCGCATACTATCCAAAAAGTTACTAGAGTTTAGAGTAAAGGAAGGTCAATAGATTCGTAATTAAAATTGTTCTCCTTTGTAAAACAGCTTTTCGCCCCTTTTATTGTTTGCCGAACCATCAATTGCGGCGATCTTCGCCCCAAAGTAATTTGTTCCGTAAGGTTTTAAGGAAACTTTCCGATTTATACTCTATCATTTTTATGGTGAAATCCGCTTTTTTGATTCGGATTTCCTTGCCGTTGGGGATATCGGCAATTCGGGAATCCAAAGACACCAAATGGGTCTTTTCCCTTCCCGAGACCTTCAACCGAATCTGGGTATTGTCCGAAATGACCAAAGGACGGGCATTGAGATTGTGGGGCGCGATGGGCGTCAGCACCAACGACTGTGCCGTGGGAGCGATTACGGGACCACCGCAGCTCAACGAATACCCTGTGGAGCCTGTTGGCGTGGAGACGATAAGCCCATCGGACCAATAGGAGGTCAAATATTCATCGTCCAACCAAGTTTCCACCGTAATCATGGAGGTCGTATCCTTCCGGCTTACCGTGATTTCGTTCAAGGCGAAATTAAGCCCGTTGAATTCATTAAGGTCCGTGTTGAGTTCCACCTCTACCAAAGTACGCTCCTCAATCTTGTAATGCCCCGCTTCAAACTCGGTCACCAATTTGCGGACATTGGCTTTTTTAAAGGTGGACAAAAATCCCAAGCGGCCGGTATTGACCCCTACAATGGGAATACCGTAGTCCTTTATATAGGTTACCGCCCGAAGCATGGTACCATCACCGCCAAAACTCACGAACATATCGAACGAAGGGTCCAATCCTTCGGATTGCGTAAAGGTCCCCTTCACTTCCTCTTTGAGGATATTGCCCACAAGTTTGTTAAAATTCTCTTCCACATAAATGGAGGCACTGGACTTTTTCAGCTCATCCAAAAGCTCTTCTACGCACTGCTGGTCCTCAGGTTGAAAGGACTGTCCATAAATGGCTACCTTCATTACTAAACGTTAAGATATTTCTCTAGATAGTCGGAACGCTGCTTCAAATCTTCCATAAATTGATCATCGCTGTTCCCAAATACTATGGTGTAGTTGTACCGCCTAAAGGTTTGGGCCACCTCATTCAAGCTCTGGGTGCCCACTTTTAAGGTGATTTCGACGATATCGTTTTGAGAGTCTGTGATAAACGCGCCCAACAAACGGGCGTTGTTGCCCTCTACAATTTGCGCTATCTCACTGAAAGAATAGTCCTTGATTCCTATGGAAACGACCAAAATGGCCCCTGGTTCCTTAAAAAACGGGGTATCGATAAACACATCGACCACATCCTCCAAATCGTAGTATCCGGAAATCAATTGATCTTCATCCAAAACAGGTAGAATATTGGCTTCATTTCGCGAAAACATTTCCAACACGTCCAGCCAAGCGGTTTCCTTGGTCACAAAAAAGTGCTCCAGTTCAAACCTGAAATCGTCTATCTTCTTGTCGGGCTCAAAACAGGCCAGGTCGTTTTCCGACAGCAAACCCAAAAAGATACCGTTTTCCGTAACTCCAACATGGGAATAGGTGGTCTCCTCAAAAAAGGCAATGACATCCTTTAAGGTTTCCCCGACCTCAAAAATCGGGACTGTGTTGATTATTCTGTCTTGAATCTGCATAACCGTTGTATTAGGTGCAAAATACTAATTTAAAATGGCAAAAGGCATGCCGAATTCTTATTTTTGACCATCTAAAAGAGAACTACATGACAAAGTTGAGCGTCAACATAAATAAACTGGCTACTTTAAGGAACTCAAGGGGCGGCAATGTCCCCAATCTGATTACTTCCACCAAGGATATAGAATCGTTTGGAGCTCAGGGCATCACTGTTCATCCACGACCGGACGAACGCCATATCCGCTACCAAGATTCACGAGATTTGAAGGAGGTGGTCACTACGGAATTCAATATTGAAGGAAATCCCATTCCCAAATTTATCGATTTGGTGCTCGAAGTGAAACCCACACAAGTCACCTTAGTGCCCGATGCCGAAGACGCCATCACTTCCAATGCGGGTTGGGACACGATAAAGCACAAAGAATTTTTGGTTGATGTTATCCAAACGTTCAAATCAAATGGCATTCGGACCTCCATTTTTGTGGACCCCGACGAAAAAATGGTGGAAGCTGCCGCAGCCACCGGGACGGACCGGGTGGAACTTTATACCGAAAGCTTTGCCCACGAATTTGCCAAAGGCAACAAGGAAAACGGCATAGCACCTTTTGTAAGGGCAGCCGAAATGGCACATAAGGTAGGACTGGGACTCAATGCGGGGCATGACCTCAACTTGGACAACATTCAGTTCTTCAAGCACCACATTCCACAATTGTTGGAGGTTTCCATTGGGCATGCCTTGATCTGCGAATCCATTTATCTGGGCTTAGAAAATGTCATCAATATGTATTTGCACCGACTGAAATAAGGGAACTACCCAAAAACGCATCGGTTCAAACACAAAAAAACACTACATGAGCGAACTATTACATTCAAACATACTAGGAGAGGGACAGCCATTGCTTATTCTACATGGTTTTTTGGGCATGTCCGACAATTGGAAAACCTTGGGCACCCAATATTCCGAAAATGGCTTTGAGGTACATTTGATTGACCAACGAAACCATGGAAAAAGCTTTCACTCGGACGAGTTCAATTATGATGTATTAAGTGATGATGTTGTACATTACATGGAACAACACAACATCACATCAGCCTACGTCCTTGGCCATTCCATGGGAGGAAAAACCGCCATGCAGCTTGCCACTTCGAATCCGGATAGGGTAAAAAAATTGATTGTAGCCGATATTGCCCCAAAATTCTACCCACCACATCACGACTTCATCTTTAACGGACTCTCCCATCTGGATTTCGATAACATCTCCGATCGCAGGGAGGCCGATGATGAACTATCGAAACATATCAAGGAAAAGGGCATACGGCAATTCCTCCTCAAAAACCTGTATTGGGTGGAAAAAGATAAGCTTGGTTTTCGTTTCAATTTTGAAGTCCTCAAAGACCGAATGGAGGAAATCGGCGAGAACATATCTGGTAGCGCAGTATATGATGGCCCTGCCCTATTTTTGCGAGGTGATCGCTCCGAATATATCCAGCCAAAGGACTTTGCCGAGATCAAAAGGCACTTTCCAAAAGCAACCATTGAAACCATTGACAAAGCGGGGCATTGGCTGCATGCAGAAAACCCCAGGCAGTTTTACGAAAAGAGTTTTACTTTTCTGAATTCCTAAAATCCACCCGTTTTTATTATGCATGCATAATTTTTTCATTCATTTAATTGTCTGAATGACAAATTTGATATAGATTTGGTTAATTCTGGTTCTCACCAAAAATTAACATAAACTAACTGTAACAGATTTTTTGATATGAAAAAGTTTTATGCCTTTCTCCCATTTCTAGGCTTATTCTTGATAGCATGTGAAGAGGACACCGTAGTGCCAGAACCGGCTGGTCCCGATCCAGTGGAATACACATCAGGAACTGCGGATTTCTCCAACTACGTAGCCATAGGAAACTCCCTCACAGCTGGATTCTCCGACAATGCCCTTTTTATTGATGGTCAAACAGCATCCTTTCCTAATATGCTGGCCTCCAATTTTGCCTTGGCAGGCGGAGGAAGCTTTGATATTCCATTTATGGCCGACAACCTAGGAGGAATGACGCTAGGTGGAAATCAAGTGGCAGGAAACAGATTGATTTTATCCTTTTTGGGTGCAAGCCCAAGCCCTGTGCCCGTTGAAGGCCAAGGCTCCACTGAAATTTCAAACAAACTATCCGGCTCATACAATAATATGGGAGTGCCAGGTGCAAAAAGCTACGAACTGCTCGCACCAGGATACGGTAGTGTATCAGGCGTAGCCATGGGAACTGCAAATCCATACTTCGCTCGATTTTCTTCCTCTGAAACCGCCACTGTAATCGGTGATGCGGCAGCTCAAGGAGCTACCTTTTTCACCCTTTGGGCAGGAGCTAATGACATTTTGATTTACGCCACAGGCGGAGGAACAGGTGTGGACCAAGCCGGAAATCTTGACCCAAGCACCTATTCCCGAAACGATATTACCGACCCCAACGTATTTGCAGGATCACTGGACGCCATGCTTCAGGCCATGACCGCTAACGGAGCGGGCGGCGCCATCGCCAATTTACCGGATGTAACCGACATTCCTTATTTCACCACAGTGCCACACAACCCAATTCCTTTGGATGCTGCAACCGCAGCCTTTTTGAACAGCGCGGAAGCTTATGGCGCATACAATGCAGGTTTGGCTCAATTGCAACAATTGAACCTGATCACACAAGAGGAACTGGAAAAAAGAACGATCACCTTTGCCGCTGGTGAAGGAAACGCTGTAGTGATTATCGATGAGGATTTAACGGACTTGACAGCATTCAACCCAGCATTGATCAATATGAGACAAGCGACCGAAGAAGACCTTATGGTCCTTACCTCAAGAAGTTTTATCGGAACCTTGGCCGATCCCAACAATCCAACCTCCATCAATGGTGTGGCAGTGCCCTTGGCAGACCAGTGGGTATTGACGCCGGAGGAACAAGCCACCGTGGAAACCGCCTTGAACTCGTACAACCAGACCATAGCCGGTTTGGCCGCTGCATACGATTTGGCCTTTGTGGATGCCAATGCACTTTTAAACCAACTTAAAACCGACGGCTTCCAACAAGCGGACGGAAGCGTAGTGGATGCCACCTTTGCAACAGGAGGAGGATTCTCATTGGACGGTGTGCACCCTGCACCACGCGGGTATGCCATTATTGCCAATGCGTTTATTGAAGCGATCAACACCAAGTACAATTCGAACTTGCCCGGTGTTAATCCATTGGACTACACTGGACTATATATTGACTAAACAAACATAATTTTCTTTATCTTAAAGGCACCGTAAAGCACGGTGCCTTTTTTATTGCAACAACCTAAAACAAACCTATGAAACTCATTTTACGCCTTTTGTTAAATGCCTTGGCCGTAGTCATACTCAGTTATGTATTGCCCGGGGTCGGAGTGGATTCCATGTTCACCGCCATCATTGTGGCCGTGGTGCTCAGCCTCCTCAATTTTTTGGTCAAGCCCATATTGGTCATCCTCACCTTGCCCATAACCATACTTACCCTAGGGCTCTTTCTTTTGGTCATCAACGCCATTATCATTTTACTGACGGCCAATCTTATCGATGGCTTTCAGGTTGTGAGCTTCTGGTGGGCGGTCATCTTCAGCCTTTTGCTAGCCGTTTTGCAGGCAATTTTGCACTCGATTTTAAAAGAAGACCAATAGAATTCGTACGGTTTGAAAGTCAGTGGTTTAAAAACTTGGCAGCAACACAAAAAAGAGTTACTTTTGCATCCCATTTTTAGAAAGCAAATTAGGTAGGAAATGAATATAACCAAAGAGCAGATTGACGATCTTAATGCAGTAGTAAAGGTTGCCATAAGCAAAGAAGACTATCAGGACAAAGTAGAAAAAATCCTAAAGGATTATAGAAAACAGGCCAACATACCTGGCTTCAGAAAAGGACAGGTTCCCATGGGTCTCATCAAAAAGCAATACGGCAAAGCTGTTTTGGTGGACGAAGTGAACAAATTGCTACAAGACAATCTGAACAAATATCTCACAGAGGAAAAATTGGATGTTTTGGGCAATCCCCTGCCCAAGCAACAGGATAATTTTGATTGGGACAAGGACAATTTGGATTTTGAATTCGAATTGGGATTGGCTCCAAGTTTCGAGGTCAATCTTAAGACCAAAAAACCAGTGGTCCAATACAAGATCGTAGCCGACAAAAAAATGATCGAGGAGCAAGTAGAGCGCATCCAAAAGCAATACGGTAAGTTGATCTCCAAAACAGAGGTGGGCAAAAACGATGAAATCACCGGCTTCTTTGCCAATGAGGAAGCGGAAATTGACCACAAGACCACTATCGAAATGGGCAAAATCAAAAGCAAAAAAGCCATTGATGCCCTTACCGGTAAAAAAGTAGGAGATACTATAACACTTTCCACGAAAGGACTTTTTAAGGAAGACTACCTATTATCCAGCGCATTGGGCATTGCCCGTGACAAGGCAGATGGCCTAAAAGTGGATGTTAGCTTCACCATCGAAGAAATCAACGAGAGGGAACCAGCAGCCTTGAACCAAGAACTTTTCGATAAATTGTTCGGTGAAGGCAAGGTTACCTCAGAAAAAGAATTGAAGGACAAGATCAAAGAGGATTCCGAAAAACAATTTGAGCAGCAGTCCGATCAAAAATTGTTGAACGACATTACGGAAAAACTCATCGAGGAAACCAAGTTTGACCTTCCCGCAGAATTTTTGAAGAAATGGATCCAGATCAGTGGCGAAAACCCATTGACAGAGGACGAGGCCAAAGAAGAGTTTGAAAAATCCGAACAAGGACTTCGTTACCAATTGATCGAAGGGAAGATCATTCAAGAAAACGAGCTTCAGGTACAGTTTGACGAATTGAAGGAATTTGCCAAAGGATTCATCAAATCCCAAATGGCACAATACGGCCACATGGACCCGAAAGAAGAGGAATTGGAGAGCGTGGCAGCAAGGGTGATGAGCAACCAAGACGAGGTAAAACGTCTTTCGGAGCAGTTGATGAGCCAAAAGCTTTTGGACCTTTATAAGGAAAAGGCCAACCTAAAGGTGAAGGAAGTCTCTTATGACGACTTCATCAAGGAAGCATACAGCTAAGGCTTCGCTAAAAGAAAATTAAGTATCTTTACGGTGCCGGAAAGCCAGTTTTTCGGCACCTTTTTTTTAAGATAAATCGAATCAAATCCTATGGATTACGGAAAAGAATTCAAAAAATACGCTACCCAACATCATGGTATCAACAGCATGTACTATGATAAGCTCTTGAGCACCATGTATCCCATGAACATGACGCCCAACATCATTGAAGAGCGACAGTTGAACGCCGTGGCAATGGACGTTTTCTCCAGATTGATGATGGACCGCATCATTTTTATGGGTACAGGAATCAACGATCAGGTAGCAAATATTGTCCAGGCGCAGTTGCTTTTCTTGGAAAGCGCCGATGCCTCCAAGGACATTCAAATCTACATCAACTCTCCAGGTGGAAGCGTGTATGCCGGTTTGGGCATTTACGACACCATGCAGTTCATTAAACCCGACGTCGCCACCATTTGTACAGGTATTGCCGCCTCGATGGCCGCTGTGCTTTTATGTGCGGGACAGGAAGGAAAGCGAAGTGGATTGCCCCATTCCAGGGTCATGATCCATCAGCCACTTTCCGGGGCCCAAGGCCAGGCAAGCGATATTGAAATTGCGGCACAAGAGGTGCTTAAAATCAAAAATGAGCTTTACGAGATCATTTCCAAGCACTCAGGACAGTCGTTTGACAAAGTATATGAAGACAGTGACCGTGATTACTGGATGAAGGCACCAGAGGCCAAGGAATATGGCATGATCGACGAAATTTTGGTCAGGGAAAAGTCATAAGTAAAACCAATTGATTAAAAAACAACCACTTAAGGCAGAACAAATCCTTTTTTTTTGCGTTATTGTTGGTTGAAGATTAGAATATATGGCAAAAGAAAACTTGGAATGTTCTTTTTGTGGTAGAAAAAAGCCGGAAACCAATTTATTGATTGCCGGCCTTGATGCGCATATTTGCGATAGATGCATAGAACAGGCCCATAGCATTGTAGCCGAAGAGTCCAAACAATCCAAAAACCAAGATCTCTCTTCCGAACTGGTCTTAAAAAAACCTATCGAGATACACGATTTCTTGGACACCTTTGTGATTGGACAGGAACGAACCAAAAAAGTAATGTCCGTAGCGGTGTACAACCACTACAAGCGATTGTTACAGCCCAAAGGCAAGGATGAGGATATCGAAATCCAAAAGAGCAACATCATTATGGTTGGGCAGACCGGTACGGGGAAGACCCTTATCGCCAAAACCATCGCTAAGATGCTGAACGTTCCCTTGGCCATTGTGGATGCGACCGTTTTGACCGAGGCCGGTTATGTGGGCGAAGATGTGGAAAGTATTCTTACCCGACTGTTGCAGGCCGCGGATTACAATTTAGAGAAGGCGGAGCGTGGTATCGTTTTCATTGATGAGATCGATAAGATTGCACGAAAAAGCGACAACCCTTCCATTACCCGAGATGTATCCGGTGAAGGGGTACAGCAAGGTCTGTTGAAGCTTTTGGAAGGCACCACGGTGAACGTACCGCCAAAAGGAGGGCGCAAGCACCCGGACCAAAAATTCATTGAAGTCAATACCGAGAATATCCTTTTCGTGGCTGGGGGTGCCTTTGATGGCATCGAGCGCATCATCACCAAACGCTTGAACATGCAAGCAGTGGGCTACAGCGCTTCCAAAGCCGAGGAAAATCTCGACCAGGAAAATATCCTGCAATACATTATCCCGAAGGACCTGAAAGAGTTCGGCCTCATCCCTGAAATCATAGGGAGGTTGCCTGTACTGACCCATATGAATCCTTTGGATGCCAAAACATTGCGCGCCATTTTAACGGAGCCCAAGAACGCCATCATCAAACAGTACGAAAAGTTGTTTGCCATGGACGATATCGAGTTTTCGATAACGGACCAAGCACTGGACTACATCGTAGAAAAGGCCGTGGAATACAAATTGGGAGCCCGAGGATTGCGCTCGCTGTGCGAAGCCATCTTTACCGACGCCATGTTCACCCTGCCCAGCAGCGATGAAACAGAGTTCAAAGTGACCAAGGGATATGCCGAGAAAAAACTCTCCTACGAAACCGTGAAAAAACTAAAAGCAGTCTCCTAGACTGCTTTTTTTGTTACTTTTTCCAACAACTCCAAACAAACGTCGGAGATTATTTTTTCATCAGAATACAGATGATGCCCAAAATTAGGGATTACATTGATGTCCGCCCCAACAGCATTCATCCAATCTTCATCTGGCCTAAACTCATCGCGTTCTCCAAATATTAAATTCAAATCCGTATTGGGCTTCTGATCCTCAAACCTGATTCTGGTGGAAGAAATAGCTGTTAAGGATTTTACTGGCAAGCCTTTCAATGCGGCTTTGTAAGCAATGGTTCCACCCATACTAAATGCCAAGTAATGCGCAGGCGTCTTTTCCTTGCGCAATAAATTTCTAACGGCAGTATCTATACCCCCATCAACAAATGCCCTGTGCACATTTTCTTCGGAAGAAATGACCACATCGATGTTGCCCAACTGTTGGCAATCGTAAAATTCAATGTTGTAATACTGTTGCAGGTAGCCAAAATAAGAAGTAATCCAGAGGCCCTTCTTAGCGCCCCACATGTCCGAAATAATAACAAGTTTTTCTGCCATGATTCTAATGGTTTTGTGTTTACAAATTGATTTGTTGGTGGGAATTTCATCAAATAACGCAGTAAATCCGCTTTTATTTGTTCAAAAGAAACCTTTCCACGACGAACGGGCCAAATTTACGAAAACGTTTTCGTAAACTGTGGACGAATGTCATTTTTCTTGGATGAGTGACCTATTGCACGTTCATTCGAAGCAACTCTTCGATACAACCACGCTCATTGGAAAGTCTGGGTATTTTGTGTTGCCCACCCAGTTTGTTGTGCGATTTAAGCCAGTGATGGAACAGGTTTTCCCGCGCCACATGCACGGTTGGCATCTTTAAGGTGATGTTGTTGTAACGTTTGGCCTCGTAGTCGGAGTTTAGTGCCTTGAGTGCATTGTCCAACATTTCGGTAAAATACCCCATGTCGGCAGGTGGTTTTCTGAACTCGATGATCCATTCATGGGCGCCTTTTTCCTTATCTGTCATAAAAATAGGTGCTGCGGTGTAATCCATAATTTCCGCTTCGGTTTTAAGACACACCTGCTTTAAGGCTTCCTCTGCATTTTCAATGATCAGTTCTTCACCAAATACATTGATATGGTGCTTGGTCCGTCCCGTTATTTTGATACGGTACGGATTTTTGGAAGTGAACCGAATGGTATCGCCAATTTTATAACGCCACAATCCGGCGTTGGTGGTAATCACCATGGCATAATTGACCCCCAGCTCCACCTCCCACAATGGAATGGCCTGGTCTCCTTCGCCTGTGGGGCCCATGGGGATGAATTCATAAAAAATACCATAGTCCAACATCAATAATAATTCATCTGAATTGTTCTGGTCCTGAATCCCGAAAAACCCTTCTGAGGCATTGTAAGTCTCATAAAAGTTGAACCTTTTGCGGGGCAACAACTTTTTGTATTGGTTCTTGTAGGGCGTAAAACTCACCCCTCCATGAAAGTATACTTCCAAGTTTTCCCAAACTTCAAAAAGATGGTTTTTCCCTGTTTTTTCAAGTACTTGATTCAAAAGCACCAGCATCCAAGAAGGCACTCCTGCCAAACTGGTCACGTTCTCCCGTATGCTTTCCTCTATAATCGCCTCCAATTTGGTTTCCCATTCGGTCATCAACGAGACCTTGTTGCTGGGAGTACTGCTGTATTCGGCCCAAAGGGGCATATTATCGATTAAGATTGCCGAAAGGTCGCCAAAGAAAGTCCCATTATCCTCGTACAGTTCCTTGCTCCCGCCCAGACGCAAACTCTTGCCGGTAAACAATTGGGAGTTTTCATTGTTGTTCAGATACAGGCAAAGTAAATCCTTGCTGGATTTGTAATGACAGTCCTCCAACGCTTCTGTACTTACCGGGATAAACTTGCTCTTGGCATTGGTGGTACCGCTGCTCTTCGCAAACCACTTGATGGAGGTGGGCCAAAATAGGTTCTGCTCTCCCCTACGCGTACGTTCGATGAGCGGAGCGATGTCCTCATAGGTTACGATAGGCACCCTGTTCCTAAACTCTTCGTACTTGGGCAGGTCTTGGTAACCATATTGCTTACCGATCATGGTGTCTTTGGAAAAGTCCAACAATTGACGTAATACCTCATCCTGAACATCCAATGGATACTTTAAAAAAAGCTCTATTTGGTGGTAGCGCTTCCGTAATAGCCAAGAAGCAATGGAATTGAATAATGGTATTGGCATTTTAGGTATCTTTAACCAAAGAAACAAGGTTGGTGCAACTGCTAAAATAGCTTTTCTAACATAGATTTTCAAATAAGATAAACACATTCACTTTACTATGCTATACGAGGGAGTCTTGCGAAAGATGCGAACCGAAATGGGAAGCCCGATCCAATATTTTTTGGTCTTTGAGAACGACTTTATCAACATGAACCAAGCGCTCGATAGGGAGCTGCAGATCGATTTCATCAAATTCCAATGTTTGAACTGTGGGGAGGACAGGCCCATCTACCGGCAAGGTTTCTGTAAGTCTTGCTTTTTTGAAACGCCCAGAGCCGGGGATTGGATAATGAAGCCCGAACTGAGCAAGGCCCACTTGGGCGAAGAAGACCGTGATTTGGAGTACGAGAAAAAAATGCAGCTTCAACCGCACATCGTGTATTTGGCCAACTCGAGTAGCATTAAGGTGGGGGTGACCCGTAAATCACAGGTACCCACCCGATGGATCGACCAAGGGGCCCACGAAGCTATCGAAATTGTAGAGGTTCCCAATCGATACTTGGCGGGGATTACGGAGGTGGCGCTCAAAGACCATGTGAGCGACAAGACGAGCTGGAGAAAGATGTTGCAAAACGATATTGAGGATGTAGACCTCGTGGAATGGCGCAACAAACTAAAGTCCAGTATACCTGACGAAGCCATGGATTATTTCTTAAATGACAGGAAAGAAACCCATATGGAATTTCCTGTACTAAAATATCCTGAAAAGGTGAATAGCCTCAATTTGGACAAAACCCCAAGTTACAAAGGCGTGCTCAAAGGCATTAAAGGACAGTACCTTATTTTTGAGGACAACACCGTCTTTAATGTGCGCGGAAGTGAAGGATACTACGTGGGGATAGATTTTAAATAAAACTGGGTCATAACCACAGAAAATGAGCCAAAAAATCAAACTAACCGAAGCGATTTCCATTGGAATAGGTGGTATGGTGGGTGGTGGAATTTTTGCGGTTTTGGGTTTGGCAGTGGATTTGTCCAAAGGTGGCACCCCCTTGGCCTTTCTCTTCGCGGGGATTTTGGCCCTCATCACATCCTATAGTTATGTGCAGCTTTCCAAAAAATATGCGGACAGGGGCGGAACGGTAAAGTTTATCACCCAAGGTTTTGGGAAGACGATATTCAGCGGGGGCATTAACAACCTTTTATGGGTAAGCTATATCATTATGCTCTCGCTTTATGCATCGGCATTTGGATCTTATGCGCCAAATCTGCTCCCCATCACGGGAGGCGAACTGGATTTCCACCTTTACGCCAGTGGTATCATCCTATTGGCGGCCATTATCAATTATTACAGCATTAAGGTTGTTGGCATGATTGAATCCTATGCAGTTATCATTAAACTGGTGATTCTTATTGCCTTCATCAGCATTGGACTGTACGGTCTGATGGGAAACCCCAATCTGGACCAATTGTCACCGGAGAATTGGGAGGCACCGCTGCAATTGCTTACCGGAGGTATGGTTATATTTGTGGCCTATGAAGGTTTTGAATTGATTGCCAACTCTGCCCCCGACATTGAAAACCCGGATAAAAATATTCCACGAGCTTATTATATCGCAATTATTTTTGTGGTATTACTCTATATCATTATTGCAGTGGTCACAGTAGGTTCGCTGCCTTTTGATCAAATCAAAACGGCCGAGGACTATGTTTTGGCAGAAGCTGCCAAGCCTATGCTGGGGCAGACCGGATTCACCATCATTACCATTGCCGCCATGATTTCCACCTTCTCTGCAATCAACGCCTCAATCTATGGAGGAAGTCGGGTGAGTTATGAAATTGCCGAGGAAGATGAGCTCCCACATCAATTCACCTACCAACTTTGGAACCAACCCATTGGATTATTGATTACCGCAGGTCTTACCTTGTTGCTCACAAACACCTTAGAATTGGAAAGCATTTCTACTGCGGGGAGCGTTGGTTTTCTTTTCGTATTTGCTATGGTAAACTATGTGGGCTTTAAGCTATCAAAACATACCGCAAGCCGGAAGGGCATCCCATTGACCGGGTTCATCTTATGTCTTATTGCGATGGTTGTCCTGCTTCAACAGCAATTTGAAAGCAACAAAATGGGGGTCATCGTCGCTCTCTCTATCATTGGTGGCTGCTTTTTGATTGAGTATTTCTATAAAATGAACGAGGAATAAAATTTGTTCCAAAACGTATATTTCTGCCAAAACTCGACAAAAAAGCTTATTTTCAGTACTTTATCCATTACCACCAAACCAAAAACCAGCTTAAATGAGAAAATTCCCAAATGCATTTGTCATTCTATTGGGTGTAATACTTTTAAGTTGGGTATTTACCTATTTAATTCCCCAAGGAAGTTATGAGAGAATTGTCGACGCTGAAACTGGGATGATTCGGGTAGTAAGCGACTCCTACACGCAAATCGACTCCAGTAGCCCTTCCTTTCTTGATTTTCTGGTCTCCATTCCCAAAGGTATTGCCGAAAGAGCTGAACTCATCGTTCTTATCCTGTTGATAGGTGGCTGTTTTTACCTCATTGAAAAAACGGAAACCTTTAACCATAGTTTGGTAAAATTGGTTTCTTCCTTAAAAGGAAGGGAGGATTTGGCACTTTTGACCGTAGCCATCCTATTCATCACGGGTGGCGTCACTATTGGGCTACAGGAAGAAGTCGTTGCTATGACCCCTATACTTTTGTTGTTCGGCAAAAGTTTGGGGTACAATTCATTCACCATGATTTTTGCCAGTTACGGCTCATCCGTAGTGGGCAGTTCATTTAGTCCATCCAATCCTTTTGGGGTTCTTTTGGCACAAAAAGAAGCTGCCTTGCCCTTACTTTCGGGCAGTTCCTTTAGACTGGTCGTACTTTTAGGTGCATCCTTGGCTTGGATTTTATATCTTCTTTATTATGCCAAAAAACATAGGATTGAAAAAATACAAATGCCAACCCACAACAAAACCATGGGTGGTCGTAATAAAGCAATACTGCTGTTATTGGGTCTTACGTTTTCGATTGTAATTATTGGCATAGTTCAGTTTGATTGGGGGTTTAGTGAGATGTCCGCCTGTTTTTTTGCCCTTGGCATCCTCTCCGGCCTCATTGCAAAAATGGGATGGAACAAAACGGGTGAAACCTATATTGAAGGAATGAAAGAAATGGTATTTGCCTGCATCATACTTGGTTTGGCCAACAGTATTTCAATTTTATTGACGCAAGGAATGATCATGGATACTATTGTTAAAGTCCTATTTGGTCCCTTGCAGGGTTTCTCTCCCGCTGTCTCGGGAGTACTAATGATGATTTCACATGTCCTTTTGCATTTTCCAGTGCCCAGCTATTCTGGGCAGGCCATTTTGACCTTGCCCATTTTGGTCCCGCTATCGGACTTGGTCGGGCTTTCCAGACAGATATGTGTTTTGGCCTTTCAATATGGCGCTATAATGGGCGATATGATCGTTCCTACCAATGGAGCACTGATGGCCGTAATCGCAATAGCAAAAATACCCTATAATACATGGTTCAAATTTGCCATAAAACCCATGCTGTTAGTACTCCTCATCGGTGCCATTGCCATTGTTGCTGCCGTTTTTTTAGGATATCACTAATAACCATCATTTTTGTAGATTAGACACTGTTTTTTACCAGATCATGCTCAAAGTCTTTAGAAGAATACGAAAGAAATCCATTGCAGATAAAAAAGTCAGCAACTACTTGCTGTATGCCATTGGCGAAATCGTGTTGGTCGTCATCGGAATTTTGATCGCACTGGCCATCGACAATGCCAACGAACAAAGCATCAAACGGGAAAAGGAGCAAATTTATCTCATGGGACTACGAGATGAGTTCGAGACCAGTCAGACCAAATTAAAAGAACTGATATCCTTCAACAGGCAAAGCTATGAGGATTCGAAGAAAATCTTGGTCTATATGGTCGACCCGGAGAACCTGCCCAATGAGCAAGAGCTCGCCAATTTGCTATACAATGCCTTGGCCTTCGATATTTCGTTCAACCCCAACAATTCCCTTTTGATGGAAATGATCAATTCGGGAAGTTTAAAGGATATTGCCAATCCGCGCCTGCGCATCCTCTTGACCAATTGGATTTCCAACATCGAGGACATATCCAAACAAGAAATGATGCTGGCCAATGAACGGGACAAGATACTCGATATGTTCCGCAGCGAAGAAAACAGCATCAAAACGCTGTATGACCTCACTGGGGTCTCCGATGAATTGGGGATTCCCCAAAGTTCGGACCGGACAAGCAACCGGAACCTGCTAATGTCAAAAGAATTTGAGAACAATATGCTCATGTTCATCCTCACCAGTATCAAAACGGAAACCGTGCATTACAATCCTTTGATGCAAAGCATAGATGAGATTTTGAAAACCATTGATAGCGAAATCAACCCATAAAAAAGCTGGCTAAAAATCGGCAATGTCTGAATTTTGTCAGGTTGAGCGTCCGCCTGTGGCAGAGAGGCAGGCGAAACCCATTGATTACCCGTATATGCTAAGTTCTCGACTGCGCTCGAACTGACATTTAATCCGCTTTTAGATGGCCTACTTGCTTTAATTAACCGTATCCTTTTTCTTTTTCTTGAGGAGTCCGCCCAAAATCGATTTGGCAGCATCCTTTACCTCATCACCCTGTTTGGCTTTTGTAGAATCCGTTGTGGTGGTGTCCTTTTTTCCGCCTAAAATATTGCCGATGACATCCTTTACCCCATCGTTTTTAGTGTTGGTGGTATCGGATTCGTCCTTTTTAAAGACATCGGACAATAGGTCTTTGGCTTTTTCCTTACCCTGACCTATCAATTTCTGCTTTTGCATCTCCACCAATTTGGTAGTCAAGGTTTTTACACTGGATGACAGGTCCGTGCTCACGGATGGATTGGTGAAGTTCCCTCCGATGTTCGCTGTTACGGGAACGGTGACCTCTCCCAAACTCTGGTCGTTCAATTGTGCGATGAGCTTATTTACCTCCGAGCCCAAATATTTGGCAGGCACGTTCAGGGTTGCGGCATAATCCATTTGCTTGTCAAAGGAGTGGCTACCGTTCACATCGATGGCAATGTCCTTATACGTAAGGGTGAAAGGCTTCACTTTAACCGTTCCATTATCAAAGGTCAATGCCGTTTTTAGTCCATCTAAATTGATTTCCTTGGTGTCCAAAAAGTTGAGTTTACTGTCCAATGCCGAAACCAAGGGTGCCTTTTCGGCATCCAATTTTGGGGAAAGCAGTTCTGCCAGCAAATTACCTGATATGGTGGCCAAGTTTGGCGTAAAGTCTTCCTTCAAGTTCCCCGAAATCTTAATATCCGAGTTTAATTTACCCTGAATTGCCGTGGCCAAAGGAGTCAAGGTTTTCAATAATTCCAACCCTGCAAAGGACTCCCCAATGTTAAAGTTGTTCATGCCCAGGTTCATATCAAAGGTAGCGGTTTCTTGTTTGGTGGAAACGGACCCTGAAAGACCCAAGGTACCCCCGAACAAATCGGAAGTCAAGTTTTTTACCGTTGCCGTCTCATCCTTGATGATCAAGGTTCCTTTGACGTTCTTTAGATTCAGGTTATCATAAACCACGGTGTTCGCAGCGGCATCGATGGTACAATCCAAAAACGACGGTATTTTGATGCGCTCCTCCCCTGTTGTGGTTGAACCCGTCTCCTTTTCACCGTTTTCAGGTTCCGTATCAACCGCGGTTTCCTCCATCATAAAATCGTTCAAGGCAAACCTATTGGAGTTCAAGGTAAAGTTTCCTTCCACATTCTCATCATTGAACATAAAGCCCAATAAATTGGTCAATGTTCCCTTGGCCTCAAAATCAGTGCTGCCCGTTTTACCTGTAAAGGAATCCAAGGAGACCTTGTCCGGATTAAAGGAAACGGCCGCGGTGTTAATGGTCACAGGGTTTTTAAGTTCCTCTGACGCATATTCAAATCCGGAAAGGGACGCCTTTCCCATTGTTCTGGTATTCTGGTATTGCTTGTTCTCCAAAGAGGCCATATCGAAAGCCGTGGTAATATCCGCATTCAGAATGCCCTTTAAATTGAAATCTTCGGGTACGGGATAGGCCTTTGAAATATTGGCCAAATTGATTCTTCCGTCCATGTGGGCGTTCACTTTCGTGTTGCCCAACAACTCGCGGATATTGGCATTCAAATTGAATTTGTCCTCGTCTATCAGGAAAGACAGGCGGTTAATATCCACATACGTATCTTCCGTGATCCCTGTTTCGTTATTGATTTCCGTATCGATGTACACATTGCGAACCGATTTGGGCAAATCGGGATATTTGAAGGATGCATTCTCCGAATTGATGGCAATTTTGAAGGTTGGGATATGCGCATCGTCCACTACCCCTTTAAATTGGCCGTTCACCTCAAAATTACCTGTCGTCTGCACGGTTTCGATGTTCGCAGCGTAGGCCTCAGGAATCACCGCCAAAAAGTTCTTAAAGTCGAAAGAAGGTGTTTCAAAAGTAATGTCCACCTCCTGATTGTCTTCGTTGACCTTTACAAAGCCCTCGAATACCAAGGGCAACTGGTTTACCAAGGCCTTGTTCTCCAAAAAAGTATACTTGTTTTCGGTGAGATCGATACCGATCAAGGCGTCCAAATTGATTTTGTTCCTGTTCAAGTATTGGGTACTGTCCATTTCAAAGGACACCAAAGCATCAGTAAGAGTTTTAAGCTCCGATTGCTCCAAAGAGAGGTCCCCCGTTCCCGAGTGGTTCATCTCCAAAATATCCAATCGCATCCCGCTGGCCATATCCCAGTAGACGATTTCCGAATTGGTAATGGCATAGGAGTTCAGGTTCAACGTAAAATTATCACCGGAATCTTCTGTGGTAGCCGTGGTGGA
Source organism: Flagellimonas sp. MMG031 (assembly GCF_040112705.1). NCBI lineage: Bacteria > Pseudomonadati > Bacteroidota > Flavobacteriia > Flavobacteriales > Flavobacteriaceae > Flagellimonas > Flagellimonas sp. MMG031. Next base: position 1,332,037 of record NZ_CP157804.1, on the reverse strand, counting down.
CCCTCCGCTTTCCTTGGCAATATCATAATTGGCATTGCCTTCCTTATCTGCTTTGATGAGCAATTTTGCGCCATCGATGTTCAGTGTTTTGATCTCAATAGGTTCTTCCGCAGATTTGAACAGCTCCTTGATGGACATGGAAAGTGCTATTTCCGATGAGGCAAACAAGGTATCGCCCTCAAACGGAGCCTTGTTGACAAATGATAAATTGGTGAGCTTTACATTCGCGTCCGGAAAGCTTCGGAGCAAACTCAAATCAGCATCCTCAAAATCAAAAGTGGCGTTGATGCTATTGTTGACTTTTGTTTTGATGATCTCCTCAATTTTGCCTTGAAGAAACAGGGGTACGGCGATAACGATCGCTAGTAGGACAAGTAGGGTTATGGAGGTAATCTTTAGGACTTTTTTCTTCATACTTCGGTGTTTCACAACAAATTAAAGGAGAAGTATCAATCCAAAGAAATTTCTTCCCCTATATTTAAGTTAAATCTTTTTCGCATCAGATATACGAAAAAATAGAGCAAAGGGGTGTCGAGAATGGCAATCATTACCTTGAAAATAAAACCACTGATCAGCAGTCCATAAAACTTGTCCCACGGCAACACGCCAAAAACGCACAACAGCCCAACCACCGTGAACGTGTCTATAAATTGGGAGGAAAATGTAGAAAAGTTGTTCCGCAGCCAAAGCATGCGACCATTGGTAAGTCGCTTCCAGAAGTGATAAATGGTAATATCGATATACTGTGCGCCCAAATAGGCCAGCATAGAAGCCAAAACACCCAATGGCGACAACCCAAAGACCGTGGTAAAGGTGGTATCATCGACCGGGGATGATGGGATGGCCAAGGAATAGTTGGCCACCAAAATAATGGCCATAGAGAAGAACGAGGCAAAAATACCTGCGGTCACCACCTGATTGGCCTTTTTTTGGCCGTAGATCTCGGAAATTAAATCGGTGATCAAAAAGGTAATGGGATACGGCAAAATACCCACCGAAAGTTCAAAAAGCGGAGCTCCAAATACCTCCACATCCCCAAAAGGGCTCCACGAGAAAAACTTTTGAAAAATAAGGTTGGACACCACCAGTGAGGTAATGAACAACGCCCCGAGATACAGATATATGGAAAATGCTAACTTCTTGTCCTTTTGCGTCATATGTGGTTGAAAAGCCCTTAAGCCTTGGTTGGAAAATCTACTTAATGTTTAAACTGAAGGGCATCTTGGCCTGAATGCCTTCTTGTTTGGTAAATTGTTTGAACTCCTTTAAAACTTGGTAGGCCTCGGTTCCAATTTCTTCCTGTATGATGGATTCCCCGATCTTGGTCTTTGCCGAACCAAAATCTTCCATGAACAGCTCAAAATCGGATTTGTATTTAGGATACTTGCGCAGCCCGTAGGATTCCAGACCAGCCATTTCCGCCGCGGCTTTGACCGCATCGTCCAAACTTCCCAATTCATCCACCAAGCCAAGTGCCTTGGCATCCGTTCCGCTCCAAACCCTGCCCTGTGCCACTTGGTCCACTTGCTCCACCGTCATATTTCGGCCTTTGGACACACGATCTAAAAAGGTTTGATAGGTCTCTTCGATACTTTCTTCAAGGACCTGCCTAAAGGTATCCGTCATGGGCTCAAAAAAGGAATAATCCACTGAATTTTTGTTGGTACCTACCTGCTCGGCATTGATACCAACGTTTTCCGCCAGCTGGTTGACGTTCGGAATGGTTCCAAAAACCCCTATAGATCCGGTAATGGTCGTGGGCTCGGCAAAAATCTTGTCCCCTCCTACGCCAATATAATATCCTCCGGAGGCCGCAATGGTTCCAAATGAGACTACCACAGGCTTCTTTCGTTTGGCCAATTGCATTTCTCTCCAAATGATATCGGAAACGAGAGCACTTCCACCAGGAGAGTCCACACGGAGTACAATCGCCTTTACACTCTCATTGTCCACTGCTTTGTGGAGGGCATCCACGATAAGTCCTTGCCCAACATAATCCTTTCCGCCTTCGCCTCCCAAAATTTCTCCCTGGGCATAAATAATGGCAATTTTATCGGAACCTGTACGGATTTTCTGTTTGTTGGCCTTTTGTATGTAATCCCTCAACCCAACATATTCCACGTCCTCATCTTTGGAAAGTCCGATTTTCTCCCTCATCAGGTCTTCGTATTCATCAAAATACAATGCGCCGTCCACGAGACCGGAAGCGACGGCATATTCAGGGGTCCGCCCTCCAAGGGTATCGGCTATTTGGTTCAGGTCTTGGGGCGAAAGGTTTCTGGATGCTGAAATATCGTCGACCATCACGTTCCAAATGGAAGAAATGAGCTCTTTTATCTGGGCACGGTTTTCCTCGCTCATGGTGTCGGACAAAAAGGGCTCCACCGCACTTTTGTACTTTCCATGGCGTATGACCTCCATTTTGATTCCCGATTTTTCCTGCAATTCCTTATAAAAAAGCACTTCGGTGGCCAATCCTTTAAAATCCATCGCACCCACCGGATTAATGTACACCTCATCTGCCGCACTGGCCAAGTAATAGTCGCGCTGTGCATACACATCGGCATGTGCCACAACGAACTTTCCGGAAGATTTAAAATCGATTAGGGCGTTGCGTATTTCACGGGCTTGGGCCATTCCTGCCTGTAGAAATCCAGTGGTGATGCTTATACCCTCAATATGGTCATCGTTTTTGGCCACTTCTATGGCATGTAGGATTTCATCCAATCCCAGCTCCGCTGTCCACAGTTCGGCAAAGGGATCGTTCGCATCCTTTCCCGTGTAGTCCAAAATCGGTGTTATAAAACTGATCTCCAATACCGAGTTGCGTTTGACCACAACACCATCATCCGCACTGCCCACCAAGGCCATAAAAATAAAGAACATGCCCACAATGATCATAAAGGCCATTAAGCTCCCCAAAATTGAGGCAAGTAGGTTTCTTAAAAACTTCATGCAATAAAAATTTAATACGTATCAAAGATAACCAATGTAGGAATGTTTTGTTTACTTTGTTTCTTCGATTATGGGCAGAAAGCAAAAGGTATATCTTTCATTGGGAAGCAATTTGGGAAATCGGCATGCGAACCTCCAAAAGGCCATTTTTCGCATTCAGCAAAAGGCAGGTTCCATCTTGGATATTTCCTCCGTTTATGAAAACCCGGCGGTCGGATTCGATGGGGAACCTTTCCTGAACATTGTCATTTCCGTTTTGACTCCCCTGCCACCAAAGGAATTACTGGATACCATTTTACAGATTGAACGGGATTTCGGTCGAATCCGAAATGAAGGCGGTGGGTACCGCTCCCGCACACTGGATATTGACATTGTTTATTACGGGTCGGAGGTCATTAACCATGAAGATTTGGTGGTTCCCCACCCCCACATGCAGCACCGGAACTTTGTTCTAAAACCTTTGGCCGATATTGCCCCGCAATTTTACCACCCCGTGCTGTCCAAGGATACGCGGAACCTATTGCAAGAATGTAGTGATCGAAGCCAATTCACCAAAACAAAGCACAAACTGTTCAAGGACAGGTCGGGGCTGTTTTCACAACTACAGCTCATCGCCATAGAAGGCAACATTGGTGCCGGAAAAACCACCTTGTCCAAGATGATCTCGGATGACTTCAACGCCAAATTGGTGTTGGAACGCTTTGCGGACAACCCCTTTTTGCCCAAATTCTACGAGGACCAAGCGCGCTATGCCTTTCCTTTGGAAATGTCCTTTTTGGCGGATAGGTATCAACAGTTTATGGATGACACCTCCCAGTTCGATCTTTTCAAGAATTTTATGGTAAGCGACTACGATATTTTCAAATCGCTGATTTTCGCCAAGGTCACCCTGCAAAAAGAGGAGTTCAACCTATACCGAAAGGTTTTTAGTTTTATGTACAAGGAGGTAAAAAAGCCTGAAATTTATCTCTATCTCTACCAAAATACCGAACGGTTGTTGGCCAATATCAAGAAAAGGGGGCGCGATTATGAACAAAACATTGCCCCTGAATATTTGGAGAAGATCAATCGTGGGTATTTGGATTTTATCAAAAGTAACCCCACACAGAACAGTATTATTCTGGATGTGGGCGAACTCGACTTTGTTAGCCATCCCGAGGATTACGAATTCATCATACAAAAACTGGAAGACCACATCCTTTCCTCAAACTTTTAAGAGAATTTTTAGAAAATGTTTGGATATAACGAATGGTTTTATTTTATTAGCACCCTCAAATTGAGAAACTAACTAACTCAGACTTTACATAGGGCCCTGTTTTGCAGGGCCTTTTTTATTTTTTGGCATTTTGTTTGGACCATAAATCCCATACCACCACCCCGGCACTTACCGAAATATTCAGGGAATGTTTGGTCCCGAACTGGGGAATTTCCAAAACGGTATCGCTAGCGTTGACCACTTCCTGTGAAACCCCCTTCACCTCATTTCCAAAAATCAAAGCAATGGTTTTCGTCGCGCCAACCTCAAAATCGTTCAACATAACAGCATTCTCCGCCTGCTCCACGGCAACAGTTTGTACTCCTTGCCGTTTAAGTTCCTGCACCACCTCCACAGTGTCCTTTCGGTATTCCCAATCCACGCTTTCGGTGGCGCCCAAGGCCGTTTTGCGAATATCCTTGTGCGGTGGGGTCGCCGTAATGCCGCAGAGATAGATCTTTTGGACCAAAAAGGCATCGGCCGTTCGGAATACGGAGCCAATATTGTTCAAACTTCGGATATTGTCCAAAATGATGATGATGGGTGATTTTTTTGCTTCCTTGAAACCATCCACATCCAACCGATCTAACTCACTATTTTCCAGTTTTCGACTCATTTTTTAAACATTGGGGTCAAAATATCAACAAAAATTTTTGATGGCTGATGAAAACTATATATTCGTTTGCAGCAGACACATGGCTTGGTCCTATTTGATTTCATCTTCAGTGAAGTCGAAAGATTGACAAAAACATCTCGACTGCGCTCGATGTGACAATGAATTCCATAATGATAAATTCCCAAGCAGGGCAAAAATAACAGAATTAAATCGCTTTGGCAGCCAAGAAAAAGAATACAAAGGTTACCCCGTTAATGCAGCAGTACAATGCCATCAAGGTAAAACACCCGGATGCGCTGTTGCTGTTCCGTGTAGGTGACTTTTATGAAACCTTTGGGGAGGACGCGGTAAAGGCCGCGAAAATATTGGGCATTATCCTTACCCACAGGAACAATGGGGGGGACAAGACCGAACTGGCCGGGTTTCCGCACCACTCCCTGAACACCTATTTGCCCAAATTGGTGAAAGCGGGACAGCGCGTGGCCATCTGCGATCAGTTGGAAGACCCCAAACAGACCAAAAGCATTGTAAAGCGTGGCGTCACCGAATTGGTGACTCCCGGAGTTGCCTTGAACGATGACATCCTCACCGCCAAGAACAACAACTTCTTGTGTGCCGTCCATTTTGGGCGGAATAAAATGGGTGTTTCCTTTTTGGACATTTCCACTGGGGAATATCTGTGTTCCCAAGGATCAGCGGAACAGGTGGACAAACTGCTCCAAAACTTTTCGCCGAACGAAATTTTGGTCTCCAAAAACCATAAAAAGGATTTTGTGGAGTGTTTTGGTAAGCATTTCCATAGTTTCTTTTTGGAAGATTGGATTTTTCAGGAAGATTATGCCCAAGAGCGCTTGAACCAACATTTTGGTACCAAAACCCTAAAGGGTTTCGGCATCGACCACCTCAACCAAGGCATTATTGCTTCGGGGGCGGTGCTACACTATCTTTCCGAAACCCAGCATAGCCAACTCAAGCATATCAACAACATACAGCGGATTGCAGAGGAGGAATATGTGTGGATGGACCGCTTTACCATCCGTAACCTGGAACTTTATCATTCCTCCCATCAAAATGCGGTGACCTTGTTGGACATTATCGACAAGACGCTGTCCCCCATGGGCGGACGCCTGTTAAAAAGATGGTTGGCCCTTCCGTTGAAAAATGTGGAAAAGATCCGGCAACGCCATGAAGTGGTCGCCCATCTAAAAAGCGAGGAGTCCCAATTGAACAGGATTCAGGGCCACATTAAACAGATGGGCGATCTGGAGCGTTTGATCTCCAAATTGGCCACGGGAAAAATCAACCCCAAGGAAGTGGTCCAACTCAAAAACTCATTGGAAGCGGTGGTGCCCATCAAACAATTGGCCCTCAACAGCTCCAACACCTCCCTACAACATATCGGGGAAAGTTTGGACGATTGCGAAGCCCTTCGGTCCAAAATAAAGGAGGTACTCAATGAGGAGGCCCCGGTGAACATTGCCAAAGGCAACACCATCGCCGAGGGTTATTCGGAAGAACTGGACGAATTGAGGGGACTGGCTTTTTCCAGCAAGGATTATCTGGATAAAATGTTGGAACGGGAAACCAAGGAAACTGGTATCACTTCCCTAAAAATCGCTTCCAACAACGTTTTTGGATATTATATTGAAGTTCGGAATACCCACAAGGACAAGGTTCCCGAAGCTTGGATTCGAAAACAAACCTTGGTCAATGCGGAACGCTACATCACCGAAGAACTCAAGGAATACGAGTCCAAAATCTTGGGTGCCGAGGAACGCATTTACCATTTGGAACAGCAGCTTTTTGAACAGTTGCTGGTCTGGATGCAGGAATATATTTCTCCAGTGCAGCGCAACGCCCACCTGATCGCCCAATTGGATTGTCTTTGTGGCTTTGCCCAGTTGGCCAAGGAGAACCACTATGTGGAGCCGATGGTAAACGATTCGACCACGATTGACATCAAGGAAGGAAGGCACCCCGTTATCGAAAAACAATTGCCCATTGGTGATGCTTATGTGACCAACGATGTACTGCTCAACCGCGAAGAGCAACAAATCATCATGATTACCGGGCCTAACATGAGCGGTAAATCTGCCTTGTTACGGCAAACCGCATTGATCATGCTCTTGGCCCAGATGGGCAGTTTTGTGCCCGCTACGGAGGCACACCTTGGTGTGGTGGACAAGATTTTTACACGGGTCGGGGCCAGTGACAATATTTCGATGGGCGAATCGACCTTTATGGTAGAGATGAACGAGACCGCTTCCATTCTGAACAACCTCTCGGAGCGCAGTTTGGTGCTCTTGGACGAAATTGGTCGTGGCACCAGTACCTATGACGGTATTTCCATCGCTTGGGCCATTTCGGAGTATTTGCACGAGCACCCCGCGAAGGCAAAAACGCTATTCGCTACGCATTACCACGAGCTCAACGAAATGACCAATACGTTTACCCGCATCAAAAACTATAATGTTTCCGTAAAAGAGTTGGAAGACAATGTCCTCTTTCTCCGAAAATTGATACCCGGGGGCAGCGAACACAGTTTTGGAATCCATGTAGCGAAAATGGCGGGAATGCCGCAACAGGTGATTCAAAAGGCGAACAAAATCCTTAAAAAACTGGAGAAATCGCACTCCAGTGAGGAGATGACGGACAAGCTACAGGCCTCCCAAAACGAGATGCAGCTGAGTTTTTTCAATTTGGACGACCCTTTGCTGGAAAGATCAAGGAAGAAATTTTGCACTTGGACATTGATACACTGACACCTGTGGAGGCATTGATGAAGCTGAACGAGATCAAGCGATTGTTGGGGAAAAAGAAAAAGGCATCTTCCTAAAAAAATTCTTTTATTTTAATAGAAATATTATAAATTTGCATCCGCGCTTGGGAAAAGTGAAGCGTTCTTTAAAAATGCGAAAATAGCTCAGTTGGTAGAGCATCACCTTGCCAAGGTGGAGGTCGCGGGTTCGAATCCCGTTTTTCGCTCGACTTCGACTCCGCTCAGTCACCACGGGTGGAGTTTTTTTTTTACATACAAGTCCTGTCATGCCTACGGCAGACAAGCTCGAGTGGTGTAACCTGCCTGCCGGCAGGCAGGTTGGTAGACAGATTTTGAAAATTGGGTGATGTTCTATACGTACGCTTTGAATAGTGTAAAAAGAAACTATATTTATGTCGGAATAACTTCCGATTTGGAAAGAAGGCTGGAAGAACACAACTCAGGTAGAAATAAAACAACAAGGGCTTATAGGCCTTTTGTTTTAATCTTTAAAAAAGAGTTTAAAACAAGGTCGGAGGCCAGGGTTGAAGAGAAGAAGTTAAAATCTGGGTATGGAAAGGAATTCTTAAAGAATTTGGTTCTTAGCCAGAGTGATGAAAATATTGAACGTTAAGTCCAGTCTTGCCTACGGCAGACAAGCTCGAGTGGTGGAATTGGTAGACACGCCGGACTTAAAATCCTGTGGGCATTTTGCCCGTGCGGGTTCAAGTCCCGCCTCGAGTACTCGAAACCCTGTTAATCTTTTGATTTTCAGGGTTTTTTGTTTTTTAAAACAGTACTGTCCCAAATTTTTAGTCATCCAACGGACTTCTAACATTTAATAAGTTGGGTTCTGAAAACCGGGTGTAAATCATTGCAGTTGATGGCTATATCTCTTCGAGTAATCGCCATCAACGGGCCTTGTACATTCCACCTCATGACCCATGAAAGTTTTTTCTATCTTTAACTAGGGCAATAGGCAAAAGCCAAAGCCATCAACTGCACTTATACCGAATGAGGCGAAACGATGGCTCCCCGTGAGGCACGCCTCACTCGCCATAAACAAGGCCCGTTACCACCAATTAAAACGAACAGAAAAAAAAGAATTAAATTGAATGAATAAACAACCAAAACCAGACTCGAAAAAATACACAGACTTAATATCCGAAATACAAAAAGGACAAATTAAGATTCCGAAATTTCAGCGAGATTTTGTCTGGAGCATTGATAAAACAGCCAAATTATTAGATAGTATCTTAAAAGGCTATCCAATTGGAACTTTTATACTTTGGGAAACAAATGAACGACTTAATGATATTAAAAATATCGGGAATCTTGAATTGCCACCAATTCCAGACGATATTAAAGTTCAATACGTTTTGGACGGACAACAAAGAATTACATCATTGTATGCCGCATTTTTAGGTGCTTCAATACAAAAAGAAGGCGAGAAAAAAATTACAAACTATGGTTCTATTTTTGTTGATTTAGAGGGCGACATTGACAATAATGATGAACAAATCATAGTTTCAGAACAACCAGAAAGCACTTTCATAACCTTGAATGAAGTTCTTAATTTCAACGATAATTTACTTGAAATAAAAGAGCGTTTTTCAGATGAACAATTCAAAAAAATTCATCAATATTCTCAAACATTTTCAACATACGACTTTTCAACAGTCGTACTTCGCAAAGAGGATATAGATTCTGCTATAGAAGTTTTTACTCGAATAAACACAGGTGGACAAACACTTACATTGTTCGAAATTATGTCTGCAAAGACATACGATGAAGAGCAGAAGTTCGATATGCAGGCAAAATTCCAAAAACTACTTAAAGAACTTGAGGTAAGTAAATACGATACGATTTCAAGTACGGTTATACTTAACGTATTGAGTTTGATTTTAAGCAAAAATAAAGAGTGTAAAAGAAAGGTTGTTTTACAACTGGACAAACAAAGCATAATAGACATTTGGGATGATGTTATTTCGGCACTAAAAGAGAGCATTGATTATTTACGCTCAGTGTACAGAATTCCTGTTTCCACTCTTTTGCCTTATGATGCTCTTTTAGTCCCATTTAGTTACTTCTTTTATTTCCAAAAAGAGAAACCAAAAGGAAAACAAATCAAGTATTTGGAAGAATTCTTTTGGCGTATTTCACTATCATACAGATATTCAAGTTCAACAGAGTCTAAACTTGCACAAGACATCAAGCGGATTGACCAAATTCTTCAAGAGCAAAGACCAAATTACGATGAAATAAAAGTCTTCTTAAACTCACCAAAAGATTTAATCGACACAGGGTTTAGTGCAGGAAATAGTTATTGTAAAGCTGTTATTTGTCTTTTAGCTTACTTTGAGCCTAAAGACTTTAGAGATAATGGTAAAGTCATTCTTGATAATTCTTGGCTCAAAATGGCAAACAGTAAGAACTATCATCATTTCTTTCCTAAATCGTATCTGCGAAAACGTGGTATTGGAAATGAAAACAGTATTGTTAATATCACTTTAGTTGGAGCGGATTTAAACAAAAGAAAAATCAGAGCAAAAGCACCTTCAATCTACATTCAAGATTTTATGGACGAGAATGAAGGTTTGAGGAAATCCATAAAATCCCACCTAATTGACAACATAGACGAATTTGGTATTTACAGCGATGATTATTCTGTATTTTTAGAAAAAAGAGCTAATTCGATTTTCAAAGCCTTAAAAAACCGTATCGAGCTTAAAAATGAAATCCCAGCAGAGGATACGGAATTAAAAGAATTAGTCTTAATTGGCGAAAACGAAAAGTTGGAATTGAAATCAACGTTGCGTTACGATATACGAGAAAACACAGTCAATAAAAAATTGGAGTTTGTAATTGCAAAAACCATTTCAGCTTTTCTAAATAGTGAAGGAGGTATTTTAATCATTGGCGTTGACGACGATGGAAATGCTTTGGGACTTGACAAAGACTGTGAAACTCTTTCAAAGAAAGACATTGACGGTTTTGAATTGCATTTAAGAAATATCATATCAAAATATTTAGGTTCAAGCTTCGAGAAATATCTGAAAGTTAGTTTTCCGACTATTGATGAAAAGACAATCTGTAAAGTTCAAATACTAAAAAGTGGGAAACCTGTCTTTGCGACTTTCGAGGGAAATGAGAACTTTTATGTTAGGATTGGAAATTCATCAGTTCCGAAAAACAGAGCAGAACAAAGCGAATATGAAAGACTACATTGGAATTAAATAACTGGTGGCCAAAAACATATAGAAATAATAGCGGTTTAATCGCTAAAACGAAAATGAATTTTATAAATCAAACGACAGTAACAAACAGTAAAGTAAGTGCATAAAATTCGCTACTATTCTTATACGTTACCATTACCTCAATTTATCAAAACCAATACAATGATGAACAACCGTAGAACCTTCCTTCAAAAACTGGGCGTTTTCTCGACCCTATGCCTTACGGGAATGCACAATTCATTGGGGGCAAATAATGCAATAAGAGACACCGATGGACTGATCATAAAAGCCAATGAAGGGGAAGTTCGCTATATAGGAAATACCCGTAAAGCCAAGGTGAACATTAAGGTTTCAAAAACACCTGATTATAGTCCTGAAATATCTTTACTTACCGAGTTAATCACTCCAGAAGATGGAATACCCACCCACAAACATCTTAATGAAGATGAATTCTTATTTGTTCAAAAAGGAACTGTAGAAATCACATTGGGAGATGATATTCAAACGGGTGAACACGGAGACCTCATTTATGTTCCAAAAAATACTTGGCATGGATTTAAGAATACAGGTAAAGAAGATGTCACACTACTTTTTGGTTATTCACCATCAGGTTTTGAAGACTATTTCAGACAAATTGGAACGGTGCGAATAGATGAGGAACTGGGCTTTACGAGTGAGGATTGGATACGAACAAACAAAAAATATGGCGTAGTTTACAAAAGTTAATAGTCACTAATACTCCAACCCATAATAATCGGCAACTTCATAAAAATCCGAAATATCCACCCCCGCCTTTTTTAGTTCCTCTTTCACAGTCATACCTTCTGAAGACACCCCTTCTTCGCCCTCGACCACCACAAACCTGAGGTTCACTGTGGTATCAAAAGTGGAAAACAAAACCGCTTCACCCAAGGCAATCCTCGAAATATTCAAGATATTAGTAGAGTTGTTATAAGGCATGGTCAACCAAGTGTCCACAGGCACCGTTACGTTTTTAAAATATCCGAAAACCACCCCATGATCCAAAATATCCTGAGTAATCCCTGGAACCGAAAAACTTTGGTACCCTTGTGTGATCTCTTGATCTTCAAATAGGTAACTTCTCACATTCGCATTCCCGTCTTCACCGGGTTCGCCCTGTATTCCTTGCTCTCCTTGTGGCCCCATGGCCCCATCTTCCCCGTCGCTACAGGCATAAATGGCAAATGCGGCAATACACACATATACTAATCTTGAAATTTTCATATCGTTGAGGTTTATGGTTTACTTCTTAGGTTCCGGTTGTACCTACCGCTACCTGTCTGAATTACAACGGTTTCAAGGACGATTTATTACCTTATTGTAAATCAAATGGTTACAATAACAACAATCCAAACCATTCCGTTTCAAAAACCGAATCGTACCTTTAGGTACAAAGAGGTTCCTTTTGTCCAAAACACACACATACGCCAACCGATTTCGACTCAAAGATTTCCCTTACCTACTTTGGGATACCTATACCGCGTGGAGCAAGGCCCGCCCGTGGCGTTTGAGTGCAGTAGTGGCCTATTGTGCGGTGCTTTCGTTGCCTGCGCTATTGGTCATCATCATCAACATTGTGGGTGCCATTTGGGGCGTGGACATCGTACAGGGCCGATTGACGGATGAGTTTTCCGTTGCGCTCGGGCCCAACGCTGCCCAAACCATTGAAGAAATTGTACAGGACACCCAAAACAAGGACAAGAATCTAATTTCTACCCTTATCGGTATTGCCACCCTCCTTTTTGGTGCCACCGGGGTCTTTTATCAATTGAAAATTTCGCTGAACGAGATATGGCGCATCAGGACATCCAAAGGATTCGACTTTTGGAAACTGGTCACCGAGCGGGCCAAAAGCTTTGCCTTTATCCTCGTCATCGGTTTTTTATTATTGATCAGTTTTATCGTCACCGCTGCCATTGCCGCTCTCAACGATTATCTAAAAAGCTTGATCAGCGAAGCGGCCATTTATTTGGCTTACACTGTCGATATTTTTTCGTCCATTGCCATTATTACGGTCATGTTTGCCTTGATGTTCAAATTCCTGCCCGATGCCAAGATCAAATGGCGGGCCGTTTGGTTCGGCGCCTTTATCACCGCCGTGCTATTTGTTATCGGGAAGTTTTTAATGGGGCTCTACTTTGGCGAAGCGAAACCTGGCTCTACCTATGGAGCCGCTGGCACCATAGTTTTGGTGTTGTTATGGGTTTCCTATTCCTGCCTTATTCTCTTTTTTGGGGCACAGTTTACCTATACCTATGCCAAAAAGTACCATATCTATTTTGAGCCCTACAACGAGTTGGACCCTTAAACCAACGCTAAGGGTTCCGTTTTCCTTCCACCACGATTCCCTTCCACCCCATCAGGGCATTATAGCTGCCCGAATCATTGGGGACAAATTCAAAAGATTCGGCCGCCTTTGGGTCCTCAAAGAAAACGGTCGGGCTTTCCGCCTGTAATTCCCCAACTTGTTCTCCCTCTTGAAATAATACCAGCTTTCCATTAGCGACCCTTACCTCCAATACCAACCCATCAAAATCGGCAAAGGTGTAGAAACCCGCATAAGGTTCCAGTACTTCTGGCTCCACTGCTATGGCTTTTCGGTTGATTTCCTGTGGAAAGGCAACAGGCTGCGATTTGAGCATCTTAGCCATGTCGTCGATAGCGTCAAAAAAAGGCATTTCGTCATAATTGGCCAGCAAAACAAAATCAAAATGGTTTTTCAGATCGGTGTACACCTGTGCCCGAATGCCTTTGGAACCGCCATCCTTGGCAATAACACCTTCTTCATTGGTTAAGAAAGAAGCTATAGGTTCCTGTTTGATATGATCCAGAAAGATCTTTAGATCTTCGGCCGTCGAAAAGATGCGTGCCGTCCGAAATTCATCCTTTTGGATATTGTCCACAGTAACCAATTCCCCGTCCTTGAGCATGTGGTTCTGTGCCATTTGATGGATGTTATGCTCCTCAACAAAAAAGTGTGCTCCACTGGAATCCATCCCCAACGGCTTGAAGATTTCGTCCACCAAACATTGCGCAAAGGGCTTGCCATACGTTTGGGAAATAATATGGCATATCAATTCGTACCCCACATTGGAATACTGCGCATCGGTACCCGGCTCAAACAAGAAGGTTTGCTGTTTTGACAGTTCAACAATATCCTCTGGCTCCAACTGGTATTCTTGCCCCTCGAATCCTACCAGTTCCCTAGGTAGTCCAGAGCGATGCTCCAACAACATGTTCAACGTAATCTCATCTCCTTTTGGAAAGTCGGGTATAAACTGATTCAAGGTCTGGTTTTTGGAGAGCTTGCCCTCCAATTCCAATTGCGCCAGCAGGTAATGGGCCATGAGTTTGGAAATGGAATGGATATCGAACTGGTAATCCGGGGCAACATATGAAGTACTGTTGGGTGACATCTTTAAATTGTAGGCTTTGTTCAGCAAAAGCGTATCGTTTTTGTACACCAACAGCACACCGTTAAATTGTTGCAGCTCCGTCAGCTTCGTGAAATAGGTATCCACCGAATCACGGACTCGCTCCATTTGGGGAGAAAGTACCACTTCGCCTTTCTCAGCGTGCTCGCCGCAGGCAGCCATCACCAAGATTCCCAAAAGCATCAAAATATATCTCATCATCACTTTTCTTTTGGGCAAAGAACCAAAAAACCAGCTTTCAAAAATTGTAAAAATGGAAACCTATTGATGGCGCAACAAAAACTCGGGCAAATTATTGAAAAACTCCAAGGGAGCCACGCCGCACACTTTTTTAAAATCGTTGATAAAGTGGGGCTGATCAAAATATCCATAATCATAACTGAGTTCAGTAAATGAAACCTCAGCATGCTTGGCCCTGTACTTTACCAAATCCAAGATGCGAACCGTGATAATGAACTTTTTGAGGCTGTACATCACCTCTTTTTTAAAGATTTTGCCCAAATACTGCCTAGACCGTTGAAACTGATCGCTCAATTCGTTCACGGTGACCATTCCCCTTTTTTCATAAATAGTTTCACAAATGGTACGCACCAGTTCCATGGACGGGGTAAGCTGCTCCAACGCATTTCGCATAAAAGCTTCGGCCATCTCAAAACGTTCTTCTTGCTTAGCGCTAAATATATCGTAGTGAAACGGTATCAAACCACTGTGCAGCTGCGAAACGTCGACAATCCCAACTTGTTCTACATTGGAAAAGAAATGTGCATTCGCCCATGGTTGCAGCTTAATGGTAAAAAAGGTTAGGGAGTTGGTTGCTTCAATTCGGTAAGGCGGATGGAGCTGATGGATGGTAAAAATGCTACTCTCAATGGGCTGGACGTGTTGGTCCGGTCCATGATAAAAAAGCCCCTCGGCCTCCTTGAAGAACACAAAATCATAACAGCAATCATCGATGATCGGAATCCGACCCGACCTTTCAGCCATATGGATGTAGTAGCTCTCCCTAAAAAGGGCATCCAAAGGGGGGTGGGGATGATGATTGGAGAGAATCAAGGATTAGTTTTTGAACATGTAAGATACGGACTATTTGATGCGATTTGCAACACCCAAAAAATGCATCCGTCAGATCAGAAGGGGCATCCGTCAGATCGGAAGGGGCATCCGTCAATTGGCGCACTAAAAAAATACTGTATTTACCTTTCTTTACCCCTTTAATCTTTAAAAATAATTTTATGAAAACAATGAGATTACTTAGCATGGGGCTTTTGGCCGTATGCATTTCGTTGACCTCCTGCACCCCTGAAGATGGAAAGGACGGTCTTCCTGGACCACAGGGTGAACAAGGAATTCAAGGGCCTCAAGGTGAACAAGGACCACAAGGGGAAGCGGGTCAAGACGGTGCCAATGGTGAAGGTTTTGATGAACTCACCAAATATGGAGAAATCACCGTAACCCTTCAAGGAACACGTCCAGATGGTGAGGCTTTTGAAGACACCAATACATTTAAGTTTACCAGTAATGAAGATTTTGTGGGTGGAAATTCTATAATTGAAAATCAAGAAGGAGATAATACGTACCATGAATTCAGAATGAGGCGATTTTTATCCTCTCCCGACCAAGATGTAAATCAATCCCTCTTCAGAATATACTTAAATATGGAAAATTTGGGTACCGAAAACGAAACCCATGTACCGACAACAAATGTAATTATACGTTACACAGTTGTTGGGAACGATAATAAGTATTTTACTTTAAATCACACTTTCCAGTTCGGACAACCAGGTATATCAGATTTAGAACTAACCGATTTGGTCTGGAATGATGAAACCAACAACCTTACCTTTTCATTTTCATTTACCGTGGATGCTGAATATAACAATTCAGATCATGAACTTACCGTTTCAGGTGATGTGGATGTGTTCCTATTGGAGCCAATCCAACCCTAATCGCATTTTAGCCTAAGCAACCAGTTAAGTTAACCAATTTATAAAAGAGGCTGTTTAAAAAGCTGTAACATTTGAACTCTGTCAGGTTAATCGATGCCGAAACCCATTGATTAATCAATGTGTCTAAAGTTCTCGACTGCGCTCGAACTGACATGTAAACTGCTTTTTGGAACAGCCTCTTTGTTTTTAGCTTAAAAATCTAGGTCAACAAATTACCGTCTTCATCCCATTCGGCGATGATGCCGCGCTTGCTTTGGTCCACACACTTGGCCAACCATTCCTCATCATAGGATACCCCATGCTGGTCCAAAACATCCTGGGGCACACCGTCCCACACATTGGGCTGGTTGCCTTTGTACCCGATTTCCTCTATCCCAATTTTGCTTGTATAAAAGCCTGTCATGGTCAGGTTGCGCACCAAGGAGAAAAAATTTACCTCAAAAGGACGCTCATTACTGGGAATTTCAGGGTCGTAGTAAGCAATTCCATCTAAAATTTCCTTTTGCTGTGCTTCCAAAGCACTTTTGAACTCCGTTCCATATTCGGTGTTGCTCTTGTGGTCCAGCCACATGATTCCGCCCCTCAAGTCGGGTTGCAGGGTCTCCTCGTCCTTGCTCATAAACTCGATAAAGCTCACCACATCCGCATCCGATGCACCTTTAAACTCATCCGAGGGTGGCAGTATCAAATCACAAAGGATCGTGAGCGTTTCCTTCTCGTGCGGATTCAAAAATTGCTCGTCCTGCAGTTCATGGATCAATTCGGTCTCCAACGGCACCCTTCCCGGGTAGGTGATCTTAGGTGCCTCTACCAATTCTGTTCCTTCCGTGGAAGGTTTGCATCCGTGAAGTGCCAATCCTCCGGCAACAGAACCCAATACAATCGATTTTAAACTCTTTCTTCTGTCCATTCCGTTAGATATTTTGTTGTTTGAGTTGTTCCACAATGTACTCCGAGGCACGCATCGAGAGTGCCAGTATCGTCCAGGTACAGTTCTTGTCTGCCTGCGACACAAAGGGCCCAGCATCTACGATAAAGACGTTGTCCACATCGTGCAGCTGTTGGTATTTGTTCGTCACCGAAGTCTTGGGATCGTCCCCCATCCTGGTCGTTCCCACCTCGTGGATGATGTTCCCCGGGTTGTGCAGTCCATAATTGGTATCCTTTCCGGGCTTCTTGCCCAGAGGTTCCCCACCCATATTGATCAAGATTTCCTCAAAGGTGTCCTGCATGTGTTTGGCTTGGTTGATCTCGTACTGACTCCATTTATAATGAAAGCGAAGCACCGGGATACCAAACTCGTCCACTGTGGTAGGGTCGATTTCGCAGTAATTCTCTTTTCTGGCAATGGATTCTCCACGACCTGCCATGCCCACAACCGCTCCGTAGTATTTTTTGGCATCACTTCGCAGCACATCGCCATAACCGCCTACTTTGGTCCCGAAGAACTTATTGAACTCGTTTACATTAAAGCCAAAACCATAACTAGGCATGCCCATACCGCCCCATACCTCGATATGGTACCCTCTTGGGAAGTCCAGTTTGGAATTATCGCCCCACCATGGCGAGTACACGTGCATACCACCTACCCCATCTTCGTTGTAGGACACTTTGCGGTTCATCAGGTCTGGAATAAAGGCTGCCCTATCCGCTCCCGTAGAGTCGTGCAGGTACTTGCCCACGATATCGCTGCTATTGCCCAGTCCGTTGGGATGCTGCTTGCTCTTGGAGTTCAAAAGGATACGGGCCGAACTACAGGCCGACGCTCCTAGCACAACCACTTTTCCTTTGAGTTTATATTCTTTTCTATCTTCTTTGTTGATGTAGGACACACCTGTGGCCTTGCCCTCTTCGTTGGTGGTCACTTCCCGCACCATGCAGTTTAAAAACAGGTCTATTTGACCACCATTTTTCTGAGCCGGGAAGATGAGACAAGTTCCCGCAGAAAAGTCGGCATACACTTGGCAAGCACGGTTACACTGTCCGCAGTAGAAGCATACCCCGCGTTCGTTATTGATTTTCTTGGTGAGCATGGACATTCTTGAAGGGTAGACAGGAATATTACTTTTTCTAGCTCCCTTAATATAGAACAGCTCATGCAACCTTGGTTTTGGGGGTGGCAAAAAGAAGCCATCCGGGTCGTTGGGAAGTCCTTCGTTGGTGCCGAATACCCCAATCAACTTGTCTACTTTATCGTAATACGGCTTTACGTCCTCATAGCTGATGGGCCAATTGTCTCCGTGCCCGTCTACATCCTTGTGTTTGAAATCCTGTGGGCCAAAGCGCAGCGAAATCCTTCCCCAGTGGTTGGTCCTGCCCCCGAGCATACGCGAACGGAACCATTCAAATTTAGTTCCATCCTTTTGCGTGTAAGGCTCGCCCTCAATGTCCCAGCCACCGTAGGCGGCATCAAAATCGCCAAAGGGACGGAAACGGGTACTTTTTCCTCGACGAGGACTTTCGTAAGGCCACTTCAATTGGGTTTGATGTTCGGGCATGGCAGGGTCATAAAAAGGACCTGCCTCAACTACAGCTACTTTCAGACCGGCCTCGGAGAGTACCTTGGCCGACATTCCTCCACCAGCACCCGACCCCACAATAATGGCGTCGTAGACCGTCGAATTCTCAATTATCTGCATTGGTTTTGTTTGGTTTAGTTAATTTTCTGTAAATCATATGATTGCCCAAAAAGGAAATGAGACCATCTGATTCAGGTTTCTTCTAGTTCGTTTTAAAGATACTTTTTCTCTACATAAAACAGCAGGCTTTTTTCGAATTTTCCGGTCAGTTCCCTTTGTGGCAATTGATTAAACAACAGCACACTTTCGTAAAAAAAACATATCTTCCAGCTTTGAAAAATTAACCAACAAACTGCATGAAGGCATTGCTCAAAGCACTTGGACCTGGTCTACTGTTCGCCAGTATGGCCATAGGTACTTCCCACTTGGTATTGTCTACAAAAGCCGGCGCACAATACGGATGGGTCATGATCATTCCCATCATCTTGGCTAATTTGCTCAAATACCCTTTTTTTGAGTTTGGTATTCGGTATACCACGGTTACGGAAAAAAGTTTGATCGAGGGCTATGCCAATCTGGGCAAAACCTATTTATGGATCTATGCCTTTGTCACCTTGATTTCCACCTTTACCATTTTGGCAGCACTTTATGTGGTTACCGCTGGGCTATTCATGAACCTATTTGATGTGACCTCAGTGGGCGCTGGGGCCATTTCGTTGGGACTGTTCGTTTTTATCAGTTTGATTTTGATTATTGGGAAATACCGTTTTCTGGAAAATTCCCTCAAAGCGGTCATTACCATTCTTTTTATTGCCTTGCTGGTCACCACCATCCTAGTTTTGCAGAAGGGCCCGGTACCGAATAGCGAATCCTATCAACGGCCAGAAATCTTCAACGAAGTGGGCATTCTCTTTTTGATAGGGCTTGTGGGATGGATGCCCACAGCCGTGGAAGCTTCGGGCTGGGTAAGCTTATGGGGCATGGAGAACTTAAAAACGATGAAACGAAAGCCTTCGCTCAAACTTGCCCTTCAAGAATTTAACGTAGGTTATATCCTGACCGCTGTTTTGGCCGTGTTTTTTATGATCATTGGTTGGATGACCCTTTATGGTACGGGTACGGAATTGAGCAATAATTCCGTTGTGTTTGCCGATCAGTTGGTGAATCTGTTTACCACCCACATTGGGAATTGGGCCTACTTCTTTATTGCCGTTGCTGCCTTCGCGACCATGTTCAGCACTTGTATGACGGCGCATGATGCCATTTCCAGAGTTAGCTTGGACGTGCTCCAAAAATTATATCCCCAAAAGAACATATACAATGCCAAACACGCGTTTGCCCTTATGGTGCTTGTAATGGCGTGGATCAACTGGATCGTTATTAGCCTGTTCAGTGCCAATATGGGCCAATTGGTCGCCTTGGCCACTTTTGTATCCTTCGTATTTGCGCCATTGCTCGGTTGGATGAACCTAAAAACCGTGACCGGAAAAGATATGCCTATTGCACACAAACCCAAATTGGGACTACGGGTACTCACCTACTGCGGTATGATTTTCCTATCCCTTTTTGCGCTGTACTATTGTTGGATGCTTTTGATGTAAACCTACCTAGTCGAACAATACATTATCGTTAAGGACCACGATAAGGGAACGTTGGTTCTTTTTGTGCAGGGATTCCAAACAGAACACACCATTGGTGCAATTGTTCAAAATGTTGTCCTCTCCGTAGCCTATCGAATAGAGAATGGTCGATGCGGGAACTCCCTGTTCCACCAGATATTTTTTGATGTTATCCGAACGTGCCTGGGTCAGTCTAAAATTGGTACTGCTTCCGCCACGACTATCCGTATAGGTTTCAATCCGGAGCTGGGCCTCTGGAAAGGCTTCCACAAATTCTACCACTTTATTAAGCTCGTTTTTGATTTCATCCGTCAACTGTGTGGAACTGGTGTTAAAGTAGAAATTGTCCAGTTTCACCACTTTTTGGCCTTCCCGTTCTTCCACCAAATCATCATAAAAGGCAAGGGGAACATCAAAAGTATTATTGGCCAAAGCATCAAGCTCCTCTTCCCCGAATTTTTTGATAAAACGTGAATAGCGTTCCCTGGATGCATCAATCACCAATTCGCTCTCATATGGAATTTCCAACCGATATTGCCCTTCTGCATCCGCGGTGGTTGCCGCCAACATTTCCCCGTTCATATCCCAGAGACTTACCGAAGCATTGGGAACCACTTGACCTTCTTTGCTGGAACTTACCACCGTACCTTTAAATGTTATGGTCTTTAATCCCGGCTTCTCGTCCACCTTAAAGCCATAAATATCATCCTTTCCTTTCCCTCCCGGACGATTGGATGCAAAATAGCCCAAGAGACCTTCCCCTTCGTTCCGAATGATCATACCAAAGTCATCAAACTCCGAATTGATGGGCTCTCCCAAATTGATGGGGATACCGAAACCTTCGCCCTCGATATTGGATTTGTAGATGTCCATCCCCCCTAGTCCGTAAAAAACGTCAGAGGCAAAATAAAAGCTGTTCTCAAAAATATAGGGTGCAATCTCGTTGCCGGAAGAGTTGATGCGCGGTCCCAAATTGATGGGTGCCGACATCACCTGTCCGTTGTTCGTATACACAAAATAAATATCGGTACCTCCGTAACCATCTTCAAAATCCGCCGAAAAGAAGAGTCGGCCACTGGCATCATCATAAAATGGATAATAAAACGAAGTGCTCAGGTCCTTCAGTAGCAATTGGTAGGAGCCCCCTATATTTTGCTTGGCGATGGCCAAGGCATTTTTCCCGTTGGCATCAAAAGCGAGTTCGCCATCTTGGGTGTTGGACAGTACGTAGAACACACTGTTCAGCTCCGCTGAAAAGGACGGTGTGGCCTCGTGATAGTCGGTTTCTTGCAGCGCTTGAAAAGATTGAACCCCAGTGATTTGACCCGTTGGCTGTATCTCGGATTCATAAATATTGAAATATCCCTCGTTGCCGGGTTCGTAGCGCAACTTTTTGTTGACCTGTCTACCACTGGAAAACAAAAGTTTATTCGAAAAGAAACTTGGCGCAAAGTCAGTCTGGGGGCTATTACCGTCCAGATTGAAGATTTCGTAGTCCAATTGGTCTTCGTTGGAACCATTTTGCAGCAGTTGATTGTTGAACTCCATGTTCTCCATCAGCTCTTTGGGGAAAGACGAAGAAATCTGGTTCAAAAAGTCCTTGGTTCCATCGGCTTCGGGAGTTTTGGAAAGGCTTTGCAGCATTTTGTTGTAATGATGGGCATCCATCACCGAGTCCTTTTCATAAATGGACTGGTAGGCGTTTGCAGCCTTCTGATAATTGTTCGTTTCAAAATAGGCATCGGCAAGATTGAGAAACTGTTGTTCGGTCAACGTTCCTTCGGATAACTGCTTTTCGTAGGCCGCTACTGCCTTTTGGTACTCGTACTGAAAAAAGAAAACATCGCCCTGGGACTTCTTTTTTTGACCGAAGCTGAAAAGCATGCCCAGTACAAAGGCCCAAAGTGTCAGTCGTATGTTTTTTGCCGCGTTCATGTTAGAAGAATCTAGGGGAATCAATCTGTTTTCCTTTATTTTTTGAGTTCTTGTTTTTTGATTTATTGTTTCCGGAGCCAAAACCGCCCCTTCCAATATAAAATTTTAGGATGGCCTCGTGGGAACCTCCACTGAATTCGCCCAAGCTATTGGTATTATAGTCGTAGGCATATCCGATAAACATACCGTTGGAAATCTGGAAACCGGCCAAACCGCTCACGGCATTGTCAATTCGGTAGGATGCACCTATGGTCAATGCATCGATAAATTGGAAATTGGCCGATAGGTTTACCGTAACCGGGGAACCTTGGAGGTAATTTACCAAAAATGCGGGTTTAAACTTCGTCTGTTCACCCAATTCGAACACATAGCCTCCAATGGCATTCACCTGCATATTGTCCTCTACAATGGTCGCCACTTCGTTATTGTAAAGGGCATTGGTCAAAAAGTTGGGCACGGACACCCCAAGGTACCAATCCTCTTCATGGTACATAAAAAGTCCAGCACCGACCGTTGGGTAAAAGCTATTGAAAGTCCCTCCCAAAATGGACCCATCGGAAGGGTTTTCAAAAGTCCCTTTGGAATAATCTATGTTGAGCGAGGAACCTCCAGCGTTCAGTCCGAACGAAAGTTTGGTCTCGTCGGACAATTGAATCTGATAGGAATAGGCAATATCAAAAAAAGTCTGGGTCGAAGGTCCTAGCTGATCATTTACGATATTGATGCCCAATCCCATCTTCTCGTTGTTGAAAGGAATATTGGCGCCTCCTCGAATGGTGGTCGGTGCACCGGGAATATCCACCCATTGCGCTCGATAGAGCCCGATAATCTCCGGACTTTCCACGGTACCCACATAGGCCGGGTTAAAACTCCCAATATTGTACATGTATTGGGTATACTGTGGTTCCTTTTGGGCAAAGGTTTGACCCAAGGCCATGCAAAAGGCCACAAAAGCTATGATATATTTTGACAAAGCTGTTGTATCTGGCATTTTAGTTGTCTCTTACAATTTGAATCCATCCTTTCACCACATCGGTACCATCACCATTGAGGTCCAGGATATAGAAATAGGTCCCTTTGGGCAAATCTCCGTTCTTACCTGTTCCGTCCCACGAACTATCGTAACCATCCATTTGGAACACACTGTTGCCGTAGCGATCGAAAATTTCTAATTTATTATTGGGATAAAGTCCTTCTGGGTCGACAAATTTCAACCTATCGTTTACCCCATCACCATTGGGTGAAAAAATATTACAGATGGTTCCCGGGTCCTCGCATTGACTTCGGTTCACCGTTACCGATACAGTGCTTGAATTATTATCGGGGACACCGTCATTAGGGAACGAAGATGCCAATATGGCTGTGTTCTCCAAGTTTCCGGCTTCCACTGTATTAACTGTGATTTCGAGCGTAACCTCCTCCTCTGCGGTTAATTCGTCAATCGTCCATTCGCCCGTATTCTCGTCATAACTTCCTTTGGAAGGTGTACTGGAACGGTATTCGAATCCGGCAACCAAAATATCGTTTACTACAATATCCAACACCCTGTCCATAGTTGTATTCTGAACAGTAATGGTAAAGATTACTTCAGCATTCAGCAATACTTCATTTCCATTGACCTCCTTTGTAATGGCCAAATCGATATCCACTGGGTTACAATCGGGTGTCAAGAAAGGATCACAAGCATCCAAAGGGTCGGTGGCGTTTTCTGGAACGGCCTCGGTGCTCGGGTCATCCACGACCAAAACTTCCTCTCCATCGGTTAGGCCATCGCCATCGGTATCTGCATCATTAGGATTGGTACCGAGCTCCGTTTCTTCACCATCCGTGAGTCCATCGCCATCGGTATCCACGGTACAATCGCTCACCGAAATGGTCACTTGTACCGAAGTAGGCGTACACGGAGCTTCAGCAGTTGTTGTGTATTCAAAAACATAGTTGCCTACGGGCAGTCCCGTAAAATCGACATTGTTTTCGGACCCAATACTGAGCGTACCGTTGGATGGGTCGGTAACCAAAGCCCATGTTCCCGGGTCGGCTCCCGTCAAGGTGTTGTCCAAATCAATCACATTCGGCCCTCCATTACCAGCTACATTGCACGCAGTTGTATTTGTAGGCGTTCCTGCATTGGGTGAGTCGGTTATGGTAGCCACCACTTCCACACGCTCCGATTCGCAACCATTGGCCCTAGCTGTGACGTAAAAAGAGGTGGTTTCCGATAGTGTATTGGTAGTGTAGGTAGCACTGGTTCCTACAATATTGCCGCCAGTTGGGGCATCGTACCAAGTATAGGTAATGGTGCTGGCATCAGCAACGGAAGCTGTTGCCGATAGCGTCAACTCCGCCGAACCACAACTGGTATCTCCAGAGGTGGTATCGATGGTCGGGGTAAAGTTGCGGACCAAGGTAATGGCCAATACCGGACTACCGCAATCGTTGGTTTCATCATAATAAAATCCGTAGTAGGTTCCAGGCTCCACCACAGTGCTGCTAATCAAATGGGCCCCTGTTTCCGAAGGAACATCGCTAGTACTCCACGTGAGCTCCGTGCCTGCTGGGGCCGTACCACTAACGTAGGTATCCAAATCGGTATTGACATCATCACAGAATTCGATGGTGGTATCACTTCCGTTGAACACGGGTGCCGTATCTCCTGCATTGCAGGGAAGGGAGCAATCGATTACTGTGATTGTCAACTCTACGGTATCATTTACGCAAGGCGCTACTGCGGTATTTGTGGTATAGGTAAATACATAGCTACCCAAAGGCTGACCATCAAAATTTATAGTATTATCTGGATTAATGGTGATGGAAGACCCTGTTTGTGAACTGGTCAACGCCCAAGATCCAGAATCCTGTCCTGTAATACGATTATCCAAATCAATGAGCGTACTTCCCCCGCTTTCCGTGGTGTTACACACATTACCTCCCGTGGTGGTACCCGCATTAGGGGCTTCGTTTACGGACAATGTTACCGTTACTGTATTTGGACTGGCACAATCATTCAAACTATCGTAATAAAAACCATAGTAGGTATCCTGATTGGCCACTTGTGTACCCGTTATGACACTGGACCCCAAATAATCCCCAGTTTGACCGGAATCGGGATTGGTACTCCAAACCAACTGGGTTCCCGCTGGTCCAGTTACATCCACATAATCATCCAGATCTTTGCTAAAATCGCTAAATAAATCGACACAGAATTCAGTACCGGAATCATTGAGGCTGGGTACTGATGAGCCAGCTGCACAAGCATCATCATTATTGATGGTTACCGTTGCCGTGTCCGAGATACCGACGGTCAATGTCGTATTTCCTAAATTGGCCATAGAAACCTGAAGCGTTTCGTTACCTTCAATGAGCGTATCTGGGGTTGGTGTTACTTCAAATGTCTGAATTTCTCCGGCTGTACCAGAAAACGTCAAGGTTTCATTAAGGACCGTGTAATCGGAGTTTGCCGTCGTGGCGGTTCCATCGGATGACAATACGTCTACTGTAAATCCGCCCGCAACTTCATTGTTTAAGGTGGCCGAAACAGTTATGGGTCCATCATCCTCGTTACCATTTGCATTGGAGATGGTTACTGCTGCGCTATCATCATCAATATTCTCTACAGAAACGGTTTGATCGGGAACACCCAAATATGAAATTGCGCTTCCCAAAGCTACGCTCACATCGACATCATAAGCTTGAATACCGTCTACAATGGCGTCGTCCACACCTGTTACCGTTACGGTCTGTGGTGTATCCCAATTCGCTGTGGTAAATGTTAAGGTAGATGGTGAAACCGTACCCTCCGTAACATCACTGGATGTAATATTAAAAACCACATTACTGATCAAGGTTCTACGATTAAGCACCACGGTAAAGGTGTCCGTGCTACCATCTTCAGAAGTGGATGTATCCCCATCAGATTCGACAATGGTAAATCCAGCCACATCATCATCCGAGTTTGTTACCGAAACTGTATCGGTTAAATTATCAAAAGCGTTATCACTGGCGCCATTATTTACGGTAATGTCAATATCGAAAGTTTGAGCACCATCTATAACAAAATCATCCTCCCCAGTCACCGTTATAATTTGTGGGGTATCCCAATTGGCCGGGGTAAACGTTAGAAGTGAAGGTGAAACGGTAGCCTCGCCAGTGTCCCCGGACACAATATCAAAAACTACATTGGATGTTGGTTGTACATCCAAAACCACGGAAAACGTATCCGTTGCCCCATCTTCCGAGGTGTTAGTAGTCCCGTCGGTCTCCACAATGGTAAAGCTCGCAGAATCGTTGTCGTTGTTGGTAACCGGAACGGTTTCCAAAAGCCCGTCAAAATCATCATCGCTAGCACCATCATTCACGGTTACATTCACATCGAAAGACTGGTTCCCGTCAATCACGGCATCATCGACCCCGGTAACGGTAACTTCTTGAGGGCTATCCCAATTTCCTGTGGTAAATGTCAAGGTTATTGGTGAAACCGTGCCTTCAGCAACATTGTTAGATGTGACATTCAAAACAACATCCGTTGCAGGTTGGGCATCCAAAACCACATTGAAGGTATCTGTTGTGCCATCCTCTGATGTAGTAGTATTCCCATCAGTTACTATAATAGTAATACCTGCTATATCGTTGTCCGTGTTTTGTGCATTTACAACTTGTGACAACCCATCAAAATCATCATCACTTGATGCATCAACCACGCTAATAGTGACAGTAAACGGTTGATTGCCATCAATAAGATTATCGTCCACTCCCGTAACCGTAACAATCTGTGGGGTATTCCAATTTGCATTGGTAAAAGTCAACTGGCTTGTATTGACAGTACCCTCGCCCAAATCGCCGGAAACAATATTTACCACTACATCACTTGCCGGTTGAGCTCCCAAAACGACGGTAAAAGTATCCGTTGTTGCGTCTTCTGACGTTATGGTGCTCTCGTCTGTTTCAACAACGATTAGCGAAGCGGTATCGTCGTCCACATTGTCTACGGATACCGTTTGGTCAGCCAAAAGATCAAAGGCATCATCGCTGTTCGCCGCATCGACGCCTATCGTTATATCGTAGGTCTGGTTACCATCCGCCAGTGCATCGTCCACACCAGTGACAGTGACCGTCTGCGGGGTATCCCAGTTTGCATTGGTAAAGGTCAGTGTCGCCAAATCGACCGTGCCCTCCCCCGGATCTCCCGAAGAAACATCAAAAACAACATCGGTAAGCGGCTGTGCGTCCAAAACCACCGTGAAGGTGTCAGTGGCACCCGCCTCAGAAGTGGCGGTAACGCCACCCTCTTCCACAATGGTGAACCCGGCCACATCGTCGTCCGCATTGTCGACGGATACCGTTTGGTCAGCCAAAAGATCAAAGGCATCATCGCTGTTCGCCGCATCGACGCCTATCGTTATATCGTAGGACTGGTTACCATCCGCCAGTGCATCGTCCACACCAGTGACAGTGACCGTCTGCGGGGTATCCCAGTTTGCATTGGTAAAGGTCAGTGTCGCCAAATCGACCGTGCCCTCCCCCGGATCTCCCGAAGAAACATCAAAAACAACATCGGTAAGCGGCTGTGCGTCCAAAACCACCGTGAAGGTGTCAGTGGCACCCGCCTCAGAAGTGGCGGTAACGCCACCCTCTTCCACAATGGTGAACCCGGCCACATCGTCGTCCGCATTGTCGACGGATACCGTTTGGTCAGCCAAAAGATCAAAGGCATCATCGCTGTTCGCCGCATCGACGCCTATCGTTATATCGTAGGACTGGTTACCATCCGCCAGTGCATCGTCCACACCAGTGACAGTGACCGTCTGTGGGGTATCCCAGTTTGCATTGGTAAAGGTCAGTGTCGCCAAATCGACCGTGCCCTCCCCCGGATCTCCCGAAGAAACATCAAAAACAACATTGGTAAGCGGCTGTGCGTCCAAAACCACCGTGAAGGTGTCAGTGGCACCCGCCTCAGAAGTGGCGGTAACGCCACCCTCTTCCACAATGGTGAACCCGGCCACATCGTCGTCCGCATTGTCGACGGATACCGTTTGGTCAGCCAAAAGATCAAAGGCATCGTCGCTGTTCGCCGCATCGACGCCTATCGTTATATCGTAGGTCTGGTTACCATCCGCCAGTGCATCGTCCACACCAGTGACAGTGACCGTCTGCGGGGTGTCCCAGTTTACATTGGTAAAGGTCAGTGTCGCCAAATCGACCGTGCCCTCCCCGGGGTCTCCAGAAGAAACTTCAAAAACCACGTCCGTAACTGGCTGAGTGTCCAGAACCACCGTGAAGGTGTCAGTGGTTCCCGTCTCTGAAGTGGTGGTAACACCCCCTTCTTCAACAATAGTAAAGCTTTGTCCAAACCCGATACCCGTACCGAGAAGTAAGAAAAAGAAAAATATTAAGCGACCACGACCCATATTGGAGCATGATAGCAATGAGGTTTTTTTAAGCAGCGATTGCATTATTTATTGCGTGCGTTTCAGTTATGTTCTTCTTGCCTGCGTGTAGTTGGTAGTTTGGGCGAATCAATATTACAAAAAAGGCGAGGAACAAGCCTCGCCTATTAGTTTAAATCTCTATTTATTCGGATGAAGTGTTTTCCAATTTTAGGAAACAGTTGCTGAACTGGTTTCGGCTTCCCTATGGATTTTTTTCACCAAACCTTGCAAAACCTTGCCCGGCCCAACTTCCACAAAGGAAGTAGCACCATCATTGACCATTTGTTGCACGCTTTGCGTCCATTTTACTGGGGCCGTTAATTGTAGGATCAAATTCTTTTTGATTTCCTCGGCATCCGACACCGCAGTGGTCGTCACATTTTGATAAATGGGACAGCTGGGCGACTTAAAATCCGTGGATTCAATGGCAGCTGCCAATTCTTCCCGTGCCGGCTCCATCAATGGCGAGTGGAACGCTCCGCCCACAGGCAATAACAGGGCTCTCCGTGCTCCGGCTTCCTTCATTTTCTCGCAGGCTACGTTTACCGCATCCACCTCACCGGAAATTACCAATTGCCCGGGACAGTTATAGTTGGCCGGAACCACGATACCTTCAACTTCGGCACATATCTTCTCCACTATCTCGTCGTCCAGTCCCAAAACCGCAGCCATGGTACTGGGCTGAATTTCACAAGCCTTTTGCATAGCAAGGGCACGTTGGGATACCAGTTTAAGGCCGTCTTCGAAATTCAAGGTGCCATTGGCCACCAATGCGGAAAATTCGCCCAAAGAGTGTCCGGCCACCATGTCAGGTTGAAAGGAATCACCCAATACCTTGCTCAAAATCACAGAGTGCAAAAAAATAGCGGGCTGCGTTACCTTGGTCTGTTTCAGGTCTTCATCGCTGCCCTCAAACATGATATCCGTAATGGAAAAGCCCAAGATTTCATTGGCCCTTTCAAACAATTCCTGTGCTTGGGAGTGATTTTCGTAGAGGTCCAAGCCCATTCCTACAAATTGTGCTCCCTGTCCGGGAAAAATATATGCGTTCATAGTTATCTAGTTTTTTGAGTGGGACAAAAATAGGGAATATTCTTTGATGCTTCTTTTCGAAGAGACCATGGTTTGTTCCCTCCCAAATTCAAGTTGACCATTATTCTTCCTTGAACCAACTGGAATATTTCACATAATTATTGGCAATCCTGTCTATTTCACCTTTGGATAGTTCTGGGCTGATATCCTTTAGTTTCCTTGCGGGCATCCCAGCATAAATACTTCCCGCTTCCACATGGGTCCCTTGGGTCACCACCGCTCCAGCGGCGATAATGGAATTGCTTTCCACCACACAATCGTCCATAATAATGCTTCCCATGCCCACCAGAACATTATCTTTTATAGTGCACCCATGCACAATGGCATTGTGGCCTATGGAAACATTGTTCCCGATGGTGGTCGGGGATTTCTCGTAAGTACAATGGATTACCGCACCATCCTGCACATTGACCTTGTTTCCCATTTTGATAAAGTGGACATCGCCACGTACCACGGCGTTGAACCAAACACTGCATTGGTCGCCCATACTCACCTCGCCTACAATGACAGCGTTTTCGGCAATAAAACAGTCTTTTCCTAACTGTGGGGATTTTCCCCTCACGGGTTTGATAATCATTGATTATAAATTTTACTCTTTAACAAAGAAACGCATCTCGACTGCGCCTGTCTGCCGACAAAGGCAGGCTCGATGTGACAATTTATTGAAAATACGATAATAAATCGGCCTTTTTGGATGCCGACACCGAAAGTTCCTTGCCATTGCTTAGGACTACACTCCCGCCCTTTCCCTTTTTGTATTTGACTACCTCGGAAACATTCACCAAATAGGATTTATGGATACGGGCAAAGGAATACGACTGCAGTGCATCCTCAAAATATTTCAAGGTCTTGCTCACTACAATTTTCTTCTTTTCCAGATAGATTTCGGTGTAGTTATCGTCGGCCTTACAAAAATAGATGTCGGATACTTCCAGCACCTGAAAGCCATCCTGTTGCGGCAAGGTGATTTTCCCTTCCGCCCTAACCGATCTGGCCTGAAGAACCTGTCCTTCTAGCGCATTCTCTTTTTCCTTGATGGCCCTCACATAGTCAACCGCCTTGACCAACTCATCAATATTGATGGGTTTCATCAAATAATAGGCGGCGTGGTGGTTCAGGGCATCCATGGCGTATTGGTTGTAGGCCGTCACAAAAACCGTTTCAAAGCTACGTTCGGGAAGCTGGTCCAAAAGGTCAAAGGCATTGCCAAAGGGCATTTCCACATCCAAAAACACCAAATCGGGCCGGTGTTTTTTGATTTGGGCCAAACCTTCTTCAATGGTAGCTCCTTCACCTAGCAGGGTCACATTTTCGCAATACTTGGCCAAATAGCTCCGAAGGATTTCCCTGCTATTGGCCTCATCTTCCACAATTACCGCTTTCAGTTCCATCATTGTTTTTTGAGTTTTAGCGATACCCTCGTGCCTGTTTGGTCCTTGTACAGATCGGAAATGGAAACCTCAACACGGTTTTTGTACATATCGTTCAAGATCTGGATTCTTTTTTTGATGTTCCCCATTCCCTTTGAATTCTGCTTTTTTTGATTGCTGGTCTTTAGTTCGGCGGATTTTTTTCTACCGATACCATCATCCTCGATACAGATTTCGAGCATATCCGAGGTGACCTGTTTTACCTTTATTCTTAGGGACCCTTTTTCTTCCTTATAGCGTAATCCATGCCAAATGGCATTCTCGATGTAGGGTTGCAACAACATCGGCGGAATCTGAAAAGCATCCACATCCACTTCCTTATCCACTTCAATGTCATAATCGAACTTATCGGCAAATCTGGAGTGCTCCAACTTCACATACAAACGCAACAATTCCAATTCCTTGGACAAGGGAATAAAATCCTCTTCGGAATTTTCAAGCACACTGCGCATCAACACGGAGAATTCGCTTAAAAAGCGATTGGCACTGCGCTCATCGCTTTTGGCAATGTACGTATTGACCGAATTCAGCGCATTGAAAATAAAATGGGGATTCATCTGTGTTCGGAGCGATTTGAGTGCCAACAGATTGTTCGCCAGTTTTTGCTGCCGATTGCTTCGGTAATATAAAAATGCCGTAAGCGCCATTAAGGCGATACCAAAGATCAAGGAATAAATGATCCACTTTTGTCGCTTGCTGGTCTCCTCGTACAACTGTTGCTCGGTTACGGCGAGACTGTATTTGCTCTGGCTGAGTTCCCGCTCCTGTTCCAAACTGCTGATACGGTTCTGGGTATTGGCGATCTCCCGATTGAAACGGGCCGCCCTCGATATTTCCTGTTCCTTGCGCACGTAGAGGCTATCCACCACCGCCACATAATCTTGATAGGACTCCAGCGCCTTGGTGTAATCGCCCTTATATTTATATACTTCGGACAATTTTCGTGTAGCATCCTTTTGCACGACCAAATCATCGTCCCTGTCAGCTTCCACAATACTTTTCTCCAGATAGGGAATGGCTTCGTCCAATTTATCCTGAGCGATGTAAGCATTGGCAATTTTGTAGTTGATGCGCTGCGAAGTAATGGTATCCCTAGTGCTGATGGCCTGACCAGCAGAGGCCACACTGGACCTTGGCATTTGTTTGAGTTCGTCCAGATTACGTTTTCGGATTTGGATTTCGTCGGCATACCGACTTTTTTGATTGTAGAAATCGGCCACTTTTTCGCTTTCTTGCACAAATCGTTCCGGTGCCATCTTCTTGGACAGGTCCAATGAATTTTGATAAAAGCCTTCGGCTTCCAAGGTCCTATCTTCCACCGCAAAGGCATCCGCCAATTTGGAATTAAGGTCAATCTCCTTTGGAGAGATCTGATTTTTTTCGGCAATGAGCAGCCCTTGTCGATAATACTCCTGTGCCAATTTTAGATTTCCCAATTCCATTTGAGCATCGCCTAAGGTCTCAAAAAGTTCTATCCTCTGATAAGGCACCATGTTTTTCGTCTCCACCAAAGGTTCCAAAATGGAAACCGCATTTTCAAAATTGCCATTGAGCACATAGGCTTTGCCCAATAATATTTTGGTTCGGTTGGATTCCTGGGCCTCCAAGGCATCCTTAAAGTTGGTAATGGCCAGATCATATTGTTCGTGAAACATATAAATCTCGCCCAATGTCCGAAGGGAGGAAGAAAATTCCTTTCTGTTTCCCATGCTTCCCAGAGGCTCCATGGAACGGGCAATAAAATCGATGCTTTTTTCCAAATCGGTTTTCTTGTAGGCTTCTGCAGAATCCAGAAAACGTTGATGGTCTGCAAGGTTGTTTCGGGAACTGACCGTTTCACGTTTTTGACGGGCTTGCCCCACGGCACCACCGTATCCTTCGACCAATATATCTATATCTTCGCCGGATTTGATTCTATAACGCACCGTTTCAAGTTCGGAACCTTCTACAATAAGCATATCCCCCACAGAGGCCCTGATGCTAAACTCCCCTATCCCATTGGTCGTGGTGTAAGCTCCCTTGTCCGTAGAAACCTGAACCCCTTGGATGGGGACACGATTTTCCATTCCCTTTACCGTACCCTTAATGAGCAGCTGACCTTGGGTATTGTTCGCCTGTGACCAAGCCGAAAGGGCTGTCATCAATACCAAAATGGATATGTAAATTCTTTGAAGCATAACTAAGGTAAACATACTGCTTCCCAAGCACTTTAAAAAATGCGTTACTTCAGATTTTGATCCAAAAAGAGCCGAATTCTACCTACTTACGAAACCACTGGTCCCGTTCCCTCAATTAAAGGGAACCTTCGCTCATTCCCGATTTTATTTGGAAAATGTTACGGATACATTTACCTCAACATTAAAATTATTGCATCATGAAACATATTAAACAGATGGTAAGCTCAGCCTTTTTGGTACTCTTAACAGGAACAACTTATGGTTGTAACCTAAAGGCACATACCCAAGAAACCACTACTTTGACCACTAGGTATGCGGAAGCACAACCCAAGGAACAATACGTTAAAATCGCACTTTTGCTGGATACCAGTAACAGTATGGACGGACTAATTAACCAAGCAAAGGCCCAACTGTGGGACATTGTGAACGAATTCACCCATGCCAAATGCGGCAATGATCTGCGGCCATCGTTACAAATTGCTTTGTATGAGTATGGCAACGACAATCTTTCTTCCCAAGAAGGCTACATTAGGCAGGTTCTAGGGTTTAGCAAGGATTTGGACGAAATCTCCGAAAAGCTTTTCTCACTGACCACAAACGGCGGGGAAGAATATTGCGGGCAAGTTATCCATACGTCGCTAAAGCAATTGGATTGGGGCAAAAATGCCGATGACCTTAAAATGATCTTTATTGCCGGCAATGAGCCCTTTACCCAAGGAAAACTCAACTTTGAGGATGCGGCTGCCAATGCCAAGGAAAAGGATGTCATAGTCAACACCATTTTTTGTGGCAACTACGAGCAGGGCATTTCCACCATGTGGAAACAAGGAGCTACCCTAACCGGTGGGGAATACATGGCCATAGACCATAATCGCCAAGTGGTGCATATCGCAACGCCATACGATGATGTGATCATCCGATTGAACTCTAAACTGAACAATACCTATGTTTCCTACGGAGCCATGGGCAGGCAGAAAAAAGAGCTTCAATCCGTCCAGGATGCCAATGCCGCCGCCTTGGAAGAAGTCGTAGTGGTAAAACGCGCGGTAAGCAAGAGTTCCCGATTGTACAAGAACTCACAATGGGACTTGGTAGATGCTGCCGAAGCGGATGCGACCTTTATTTCGGAACTGGAGGATGAGGAGCTTCCAGCAGAACTTCAAGGAAAATCCGAAAAGGAGATCAAGGCTTACATCAATCAAAAGAAAGCGGAACGGGAGGACATCCAAAAACAAATCCAGGAACTCAATGCCAAACGCGAAGCGTATATCGCCGAACATCAAAAAGAAGAGACGGGAGAATTGGAAAATGCCATGCTATCTGCCATTAAGGCCCAGGCTTCCAAGAAAAATTACCGGTGGGAAAATTAGGAGCAGCTCCCTTATCAAAATTATCAAATCAAGCGCAGTCGAGTGCCTATGCAGTTCTCGACTGCGCTCGAACTGACATTTGGCGATAGCCTTTCTAATTGTTGGCAGCGGGGCAATAGCAATCGTAACGTTTTCCTTGATCGCTCTGGCCAAAGTCGTACCCCAAGGTGATTTGATGGAACCCACCGTTATCAAAACGGATATCACCGGATTGGTACGAATAGTTGTAAGAAAACATAAATCGATTCACATTGACGCCGATAATCGGTGTGAACAACTGTAAGCGCTGTTCTCCGAACGTGCCGTTGGTCTGGAATTGGGCACCATCAAAACTGCGACGGTACGATAGCCCTGCCCATACGGTACCAAAACTCACATCCCGGTACACCTTGGCATTGAAATCCACCGTTTTTTCGCGGGTAAACTCCGTCATCTGAAACAATATGGAAGGTTCTATTCGGGTCGTGTTTCCAAAAACATAGCCCACGGAGAAGAGGTAACGTCGCAAATTATCGAACTCGGCCAAGGTGTATAAATCGCGTCCACTGCCCAAAACGTTCAAAATTGCGGCGTGGGCGTAAAACTCAAATAAATTATAGGAAACGCCAAGGTCCATGTTAAAGTAACTGGCCGTATTCTTCACCCCGGTCACCACTGGATCGGGGATTACCGATCTAAACTCGGTCTCGTCCAGACTGCTTAATATCACGCCAGCACTCAAACCAAAAGACAACTGGTTGAGCGTACGAAAATCACCTCCAAGCTGCAAATGATGCGCATAGGTGGCCTTGAACCCCGTTTGGGAGTGGTAACCGTTGGAATCATTAAATAGAATGCCCCCAATACCACTGCGCTCCCCTACCCTCGAATTGATGTTTAACGTTTGTAAGCTCGGTGCCTCATCTACATTGAACCATTGCTTCCTTGCCGTAAGACGAATCTTGGTACCCTCGGCAATACCGGCCATTGAAGGATACACCAGATAATAATTGTCCGATAAATAGTCGAAATATACCGGAATTCCCTCCTGTGCCTTTATGGTAGACCCAAAACAAAGGATGATTATAATTGAGGTTAAGATACGTCTCATGTGACGACTGGGGCTAATGGTTGTTGAATACAATAAAACAATAAGATAACGGAAAGCACCGTACATTATTATAATATTTTGCTGCGCATTCCAACTATTGGTATTTTTGCATAAAAGATAAAAGATGAAAGAGTACAATATTACGGTTGTCCCTACCAACAACCCCAAGATCATCAAAATGGAAGCCAACCATTTTTTGGTAAAGGGCAACTACGAATATAAGAACATCGATGAGGCCAAAGATTCGCCTTTGGCACAGCAGCTTTTCTATCTACCTTTCGTCAAAACCGTTTACATAGCCAGTAATTTTGTGGCCTTGGAACGTTTTGATATTGTGGAGTGGGACGATGTTAAGGACGAAGTGGCCCAACAGCTGGTGGAATACCTTAATGCGGGGGAACCCATTGTTAATGAGGTGGATGTAAAGAAAAAACAACCCATCACAGTATATGCCGAAGTTACGCCAAACCCGGCGGTGATGAAATTCGTTTCCAACAAGCGTATTGTTCCCTCAACCTACGAATTCAAAAATATTGATGAGGCCAAGGACTCTCCGTTGGCCAAAGAGCTTTTCCATCTGCCCTTTGTGAAGGAGGTATTTATGGACGAAAACTATGTCTCCATCACCAAATACGAAGTGGCCGATTGGGAAGAAATCAATATGCAGTTGCGTGAGTTCATCCGTGATTACTTGGCGGACGGCAAAGAAGTGGTGACGGCCGAAGCCATTCAAAAAAGCAGGGAAACGGTGGAACAAAAGAACACCCAGACCCAGTATGATGATACCTCACAGCAGATTATTGATATTTTGGAAGAATATGTAAAGCCTGCCGTGGCCAGCGATGGCGGAAACATCCTTTTCCAATCCTATGAGGAGCAAAGTGGAACGGTTAGCGTTATCCTTCAGGGGGCGTGCAGTGGTTGTCCATCTTCCACCTTCACCCTTAAAAACGGTATCGAAACCATGCTAAAGAACATGATGGGCGAAAAAATCAAGGAAGTCGTTGCCCTAAACGGGTAATTTCCAGTTAACACTCCTGTAATCCGTTCAATTTTTCCTATCTTAAAGGAAATCTAAAAATTATATTGACCATGGCAGTTTTAAAAGTTATCGAAGTATTGGCAAATTCCAGCAAAAGCTGGGAAGACGCAACCAACAAAGCTCTGGAGCAAGCCTCAAAATCAGTCAAAAACATTCGCTCCATTTACATTAATGAGCAAAGTGCTACAGTAAAGGATGGAAAGATTGACGACTACAGGGTAAACGTTAAGATTACCTTTGAAGTACAATAATTCCTTAAAAGGATCGGTAATGCGTCCAAAGTGGCGCATTTTTTTATGTGTTAAAATGCCCTAATAATGAAAAAAGTACTTTTCTTCATACTCATCGGAACCGTAGTACTGAGCTGTAAACCAAAAACTGAAGAAGTGAGCTACAAACATACCAACGCCCTCATCCACGAGACAAGTCCCTATTTGCTCCAACATGCGCACAATCCAGTCAACTGGGAAGCATGGCATCCGGATGTTCTAAAAAGAGCCCAAAAAGAGGACAAACCTTTGTTGATCAGTATCGGTTATGCGGCTTGCCACTGGTGCCACGTTATGGAAGAGGAATGCTTTGAGGATGAGGCAGTCGCCAAAGTGATGAACGAAAATTTCATCAATAAAAAATAGATCGCGAAGAACGCCCTGATGTAGACCAGATTTATATGGATGCTATTCAAATGATATCCGGTCAGGGTGGGTGGCCGCTCAATATTGTCGCGCTTCCCGATGGAAGGCCTTTTTGGGGCGCCACCTATGTACCCAAGGAAAATTGGATAAAATCCTTGGAACAATTGGTAGAGCTTTACAAAACGGACAAACCAAGAGTAATAGGATATGCATCCGACCTAGCCAATGGGCTAAATGCCATCAACTTAGTGGAAACAGATACCGATAGTGAACGGTATTCCCAAGAACAGTTGGACACTGCGGTGAACAATTGGACCCAGTATTTCGATACATTCTTGGGGGGGCACAAGCAGGCACCCAAATTTATGATGCCCAATAATTGGGACTTTTTATTGCACTACGCCACCACTGCACAAAAACCAGAAATTATGGACTTTGTGGACACCACCCTTACGCGTATGGCCTATGGCGGGATTTACGATCATGTGGGCTGTGGGTTTTCCCGATATGCAGTAGATGTGAAGTGGCACGTGCCCCATTTTGAAAAAATGCTGTACGACAACGGCCAACTCGTAAGCCTTTATGCGAAAGCCTACGCCGCCACCCAAAACCCATTGTACAAGGATGTGGTGACCGGTACCTTGGAATTTGTGCAAGAGGAGCTTTTGGACAACAGCGGTGGATTTTATTCTTCCTTGGACGCAGACAGCCTCGATGAACATGGCAACCTGGAGGAAGGCGCCTATTATGTTTGGACCGAAGCCGAACTCACCAAACTTTTGGGCAAGAATTATGACCTCTTCAAGGCATATTTCAACATCAATTCCTACGGGCATTGGGAAGCGGACAACTATGTTTTGATACGGGACAAAAGTGATCTTGAAATTGCGGAGCAATTCAATATTAAAATATCTGAATTAAAGACAACCATTAATGAGAGTCTTTCGGTTTTAAAAAAGGAGAGGGAAAAACGCTCAAAACCCCGCCTACGATAAAATCCTGACCTCGTGGAACGGATTGATGCTGAAAGGACTGGTAGATGCTTATCGTTATTTGGGGGAAGAGGCCTATTTGGACCTTGCCCTAAAAAATGCAGCTTTCATTCAACGGGAAATGGTTAAAAAAGATAATTCGCTTTACAGAAATCATAAAGAAGGAAAAAGTAGCATCAACGCCTTTTTGGATGATTACGCAACGGTAATCGACGCCTATGTGGCCTTGTACGAGGTCACTTTTGACGAACAGTGGCTCGGATTGGCCAAACGATTGCTCGACAATACCAAGGAACACTTTTTTGACAAAGCTTCGGGCATGTTCTTTTATACTTCTGACGAAGACCAATCCCTTATCCGAAGAACCATTGAGGTGGACGACAATGTGATATCCTCTTCCAACTCCATGATGGCCATCAATCTGTTCAAACTCCATAAACTTTACCCTGATGAAGGTTACGGCAGCTTGTCCGAACAAATGCTGAAAAACGTTCAAAAGGACTTTGACAGAAGAGCCCAAAGCTTTTCGAATTGGTTGCATTTGGTGCTGTTCCAGAATCATAATTTCTACGAAATTGCAGTAATTGGTGAAGACTACAGGACCATGGGAAGGGAACTTGCCCAAGCCTACTTGCCCCAAAGCATTTTGGCAGGGTCCAAGGGTGAAGGGAATCTAGAATTGCTGAAAAACAGGGATGTACCCGGAAGAACACTCACTTACGTCTGTATCGAAGGGGCCTGTAAACTCCCCGTGGATAGCGCGGGAAAGGCTTTAGAGCAATTATAAAAGGGTCTTAAGATTAACAATTGTTTAAAAACCTTTTCTTTTATTTCAGTTGAATATTAATTACGTTTCCATTTAAACAAAAAACCATTATGGAAGAACTAGAGAATTACCAAGATTACATTGATCAGGCCATGGAATGGGCCATAAGCATTTTACCGAGCCTTATTACGGCCATCATCACCTTTTTTATTGGTCTTTGGGTCATCAAATTTTTCAATCGGATGGTCCGCCGCTTTTTCGCGAAAAAAGATTACGATGAAACCTTGGAGTCTTTCTTACAAAGCTTTATCAGCATTGTTCTAAAGGCATTGCTCTTTGTCCTGGTCATTACCCAACTGGGCGTTAAAACCTCATCCTTGGTCGCTATCGTTGGTGCAGCAGGTTTGGCTATTGGTTTGGCCCTTCAAGGCTCTTTGGCCAATTTTGCGGGAGGAGTGCTCATACTCATCTTTAAACCATTTAAAGTAGGTGATTGGATTTCTGCCCAAGGTGTGGACGGATCGGTAAAGGAAATTTCCATTTTCAATACCAAATTGAGCACCTTCGGCAACCAGATTGCCATCATTCCAAACGGACAGCTTTCCAACGGAAACATTGTGAACTACAATATGGAAGATACCCGCAGGGACAAAATTGACGTGGGTATTGGCTACGGGTCCAACATCAAGGAAGCCAAGGAAATATTATTGAAAATCTGTGCGGACAACCCGAACATCAATACCGAGCCAGCACCGGAAGTTTACGTGGGTGCATTGGCCGATAGTTCGGTAAACCTAACGCTACGTTTTTGGGCTAACAACGATGTATTCTGGCCAGCACATTTCGATGTGATCGAACAAACTAAACTGCGCTTTGATGCAGCAGGAATCGAAATTCCATTCCCGCAACGGGTGATGCACAAAGCCATGGAGGATTAACCTTTCTTCTTTTGCTGGAGTACAAAGTCCTTGAGATAGTATGGCTCAAAATAGGCCACATCCTCAAATTGTTGCGACTTGAACTTCTCAAAAGCAATAGTGGCCATCTCCTTTGCAGATGGTACCACATCAGGATTAAAGATAAAATTGGGGTGTTGCAAGACACCCCTACATTTTTCCGCCCCACTTCCCACGATATGGACCTTGTTTTCGCTGACATAATCGGCGAATGAAGCTTCATCGATAATCTCTGCACGGGTTTCCCGCACTTCATGGTAACGATGGTCATACACACAGGAATACACTTCCATTCGCCTGGCATCCAGCACAGGAATCAACAATTCACCCGGATGCAGGTCTACTTGGCGGGCCATATTTTGCAGGGTCGGGGTCGAAATCAAGGGAACATCCAAAGAAAAACAAAGGCCTTTGGCCGCGGATACTCCAATGCGCAACCCAGTATAGGAACCCGGTCCTTTGCTTACCACTACGGCATCAAGGTCCATAAATGACAAAGAAGCCTCTTTCAAGGCTTCTTTTATGAATACGTGCAATTGCTCTGAATGTGAATAGTTCACCGCGTTGTTCTCTTTTAGGACGACAACTTGGTCATCCTTGGAAATGCCCACGGAGCAATTGGTGGTCGCTGTTTCTAAATGTAGTAGTATGGCCATAGCGGCCACAAAGATACTAGTTTAATGAGATTGGCATACCAAAGTAGAACTCCAATATCTTCAAACGAAAGATATAATCATACTTGGTACGGATCACATTGGCGCGCGCATCGTCCAATCGGGCTTGTGCCTGACCAAAGTCAAAAGCGTTCAAAAGTCCAACATCGAAACGGTCCTTGGAATATTGATACGCCACTTCACGGGCCTCAAGGGTCTTTTGGGCCGCCTCATAGGCTTTTGAAAACGTCCTTACATCCACATACGCCTGATTGATGGCTGTTTCCAGTTCCAATTTTGTGGATTCCATTTGCAATTGGGCTCGGTCCAAATCGATTTTAGCGCGTTTCACGTTGTTTCGAGTACTCCAACCATTAAAAATGGGAAGGGTTAACTGTGCGCCATACGAAATACCATCGTTGATCCATAACTGATCAATAAATCCAATGAACTCACCTGTAAGCGGATCCCTGTTTTGATCGGAATACCTTGTATTGTAGTTAAAGAACGCACCAACCGTTGGATAGTAAGCCCCTTTCGCAATTTGTACATCCTTCTCCGCAACCTCAATATTTGCCTCCGCCAATTTGATGTCATTTCTGAATTCAAGGGCTTTTGCAAAGATGGATTTTGGGGAATTGGACAAAATATCGGAAGGTGGAACTTCAAAAGACTCATCGGCCACATCGAAGTTATCATAGTCGGTAATCTGTAGTAGTTGTGCCAAATTGATCCTGGAGATGGTCACCAAGGCTTCATTATTGATTACTTGCTGTTCTTGGCTCGCTGCGGTTGCTTCGATTTCCAACAAATCTCCCCTCGGCACCACTCCAGATTCCACCAACTCCTTGGTTCGATTCATATCCTGCTCGGTAACCTTAAGTTGTGCTTCCGAAACTTTAAGGGCCTCCTTATTGCTAATAACCTGTAAATAGGCGTTTGCTACGTTCAATCGAATATCGTCCTTAAGATCGTCCAAACGGTATTGATTGGATATCGCATTCAACTTGGCACGATTTAAACGGTTGATGTTTCGCAAACCGTCAAAAAGGGTTACCTGTGAGGTTATATTCGCCGATGAGGAAAGGATGGTCCCCGTTACCAACTGGTTGGTGGTAGGATCTAGAATAAGACCCGTATTTCCAGAAATGTTGGTATTGGCAGTCAAGTTGGGCAATAAATTTCCCAATGCATCGGATTTGTCGATTTTCGCATTTTCCAAATCCAGCTCAAACTGCTCAATGGTGAGGTTGTTCTCAACAGCATAGGTGACACATTCTTCCAATGTCCATTTCTTGACCTGTGCGCTTATGGAAAAAACGGCACAAAAAAATAGTAGTATTGAAATTTTTGATTTCATTCGTTTTTTGATTTTGCTCATTAATATTGGTTGGCCTGTCTTATTCTTCGTCAGATCGCTTCTCCAACTTGTTCCAAACCTTGATTTTGTCATCCTCGGTAATACCCGATACAATTTCTACATCGATACCGTCGCTTACACCCAATTCCAAATCCCTGCGTTCAAACTCGTTCTCGGCCACCTGTACTTCTACATAGGGTTTCTCGGTTTCCTTATCGAACTGGAGCAATGCTTCTTTAATAGACAGTACGTCCTTCCGCTCTTCCAATACAATGGAAGCATTGGCACTATATCCGGCACGTACGTATGAGGTACTATCACTAGGCGTTACGTCAAGATCACCTTCTATCTTAAATTGAACGGCACCTTCTTCCTCAACACCTTTTGGGGCGATGAACTTTAACTTGGCGTCGAACTTTTGCTCTTCCAAGGCTCCCAAACTTATTTCCAAAGGCATGCCCACGCTCAACTTGCCTACTTCGGCTTCGTCCACCTCTCCCTCAAAGATCATTTTGGACATATCGGCTATGGTAGCAATGGTAGTACCTTCGTTAAAGTTGTTACTTTGGATTACCTGATCCCCTTCTTTTACCGGAATCTCCAAAATAGTTCCAGATACGGTAGCCCTAATATTGGTGTTGGCACTGGCAGAACCTCCTGCAGAACCTTTTCTAATAATTTGATAATCGGCCTGGGCGTTTTTCAACTCCTGCAGGGCTTGCTCGTAAGTCAGCTTTAAGTTGTTGTAATCTTGATTGGAAATAACACCCTTGTCAAAAAGAGTTTTGTTCCGGTCATATTCCAATT
This sequence comes from Flagellimonas sp. MMG031, assembly GCF_040112705.1. Classification (NCBI taxonomy): domain Bacteria; kingdom Pseudomonadati; phylum Bacteroidota; class Flavobacteriia; order Flavobacteriales; family Flavobacteriaceae; genus Flagellimonas; species Flagellimonas sp. MMG031. The sequence continues at coordinate 1,288,948 of NZ_CP157804.1, read as the reverse complement.
TGGCATTGTTCAGTGCCAACTCGGCGTTTCGAACCCTACCGGCCGCTTGGTTCAACGATTGTTCGTTGGGAACCACCTTGATCACGGCAATCAGGTCTCCAGATTTTACTTGGGCACCTTCTTCCAGCATTATTTTATCAATGATTCCGGAAATTTGGGGTTTGATGTTGATCTCGTCCTCGGGAATCACTTTACCGGTTACGATGACTTTATTTACAATGTCCTTCTTTTCTGCTGTTTCGGTTTTATACAGCTCTACAGGAGTACTGTTCTGCTTTAAAAAGTAGACTACAGCGGCCAAAATACCTATGACCACTACCCCTATTAATCCGTACTTTACATACTTGTTCATTCTTGCTTATTTGATTTCGTTATTTAATTGTATTGATGATTATTCTTCCCTTAATGCGTCTATGGGTTTAATTTTTACTGCACGGTTGGCAGGCAATAGGCCAATGAGCACGCTCAGACCTACCATTAAAATAAATGATACGATGAACTGCGGCACACTGATCATGGGTTTCACGAACGGGAAATCATCCCCGCTGCCAAACATGGCGTCCAACGCCGACAATACCCCTACTGCGATGGCAAAACCGACCAAGCCAGCAAATGCAGTCAACACAATGGCCTCTACCACAATCTGACGCTTCACAATGACCGGGGTTGCCCCTAGTGCCCTACGAACGCCTATTTCCTGGGTACGTTCCTTTACCGTGATCAAAAGGATATTACTGATGGCGATGACACCCGCGAGTAGGGTAAAGATCCCTACGAAAAATGAGAACCCTTTGAGCACCATGGTAAACCCGGTAATATTGTTGAATATTTCGGACATATCGAAGCTGCCTATGGCACGTTCGTCATCCGGATGTATATCGTATTTGGCTTTTAAAATGCTTTTGATTTGGGCCTCCACAAACGGCACAGGCGTATTCTCTTCAACGGCAATGGCCATCCACCCCATACGATCGCCTGAATTAAAGGCTTTTTGAAAGGTACTGAACGGGATGAACACCGCGTTCTCACCATCAATATTGATGTTGTTGTTGGGTTTATAGATGCCCACTACGCTAAAATATACCCCATTGATACGGATTTCCTCGCCAATTGCTTTTTCCCCTTTGTCGAAAAGGAGCTTATAGGTTTCTTCCCCTATGACACAGACTTTTTTGGAATCCTGAATATCGGTCTGGTTTAAAAACCGGCCTTCCACCAACTTCTTTTTGGTGATATTGTCAATTTCAGGGTAATCCCCATAGACCGCAGAACCACTAGTACGTCCGTTTCGGTAGACACTCACGGTACCTCTATGGCTAGCCAACTCAATACGTGGGGCAAGGACTTCGATTTCAGGAATCTGTCTTTTCAGGATGTCCGCATCCTCCAACTTGTATCGGATTCTTCTTCCACGCTCAAAGCCCTTATAGGGTTCGGAGGTGGATTGACCCCAAACAAACAAGCTATTTGAAGCTGTACCGGCAAAAAGTTTGTTGAACCCGTTGCTCATCCCGTTGGCAGAACCCAACAACAGCACCAAGATGATCATAGCGAAGATAACCCCCAACATGGTCAAAAAGGTCCTGAACATGTTCTTGCCCAGGGTATGAAAAATTTCTATCCACAAGTCTTTATCAAATAACCACATAACTATTTATCACTTAGTGCAACAATGGGTTTAACGTTTGCGGCCTTCATAGCCGGCAACAAGCCAGCCAATACTCCTGCAATGATCAATATGATAGTGGCCGTAACCACTACCGAAAGGCTTACGGATGGGTTACTGAAAGCGGGTGCTTCTATCATAGGTCCTATGGCAGCCAGAATCATCCAAGCAAAAGCCAATCCCACGAAACCAGAGATGGCCGTGATGAAAACAGATTCCAACAACACCAAATTTATAATCTGGCGCGGTCTGGCACCCAATGCTTTTCGCACCCCGATTTCCTTGGTTCGCTCCTTGATGGTAAATACCATAATGTTACCGATACCCACGATTCCAGCAACCAAGATCAAAAATCCAACACCAATACCAATAGCTTTGAGCACCGCGGTAAAACTGCTAATGTTATCATAAGCCTCGGCATAGTTCCAAACATAAAGTCCAGCTTGGTCTTCAGGAGCTATTTTGTAACGGCGTTTCATTAAGGTTTCCAATCGCTCCGAAAACTCCAATGACGTAGAAATATCATAGGTTGGATTATAAGTCAGGGCAATCATATTTATATTATTGGTATTCCCATATATTCTTTGATAGGTACTTATGGGAGCATAAATCATTCTCTCAGCATTGTCGTCCCCATCATCGGTAAAGATTCCAATGACCCTGAACGGCAATCCATTGAACTCCACAAATTTCCCTAAAGGGTCTTCGTCCTTAAAGAGGTCTTCAGCAACTTTTCTCCCGATAACGGCCACCTTGGCCTTATTCACAATATCGGCCTCGTTGATATACCTACCTTCCATTACCAAGGTTTTTTCTATAGCCTGATGATCGGGGTGGACGGCCTGGACGGAGTACGATCCTGTCTCATCCTTATATCTTGCTGTTGCATTGGCATAATATCTTGCGCTTATAAACTCAACATCGTTGGGAAAACTTTGCGTGATGTATTCCAAATCATCATTCTTCATTTGTATTCGTCTACCTTCCTCAAAACCGCCGTATGCTTTGGATGTGGTTCCTGGGCGAACAAAGATGGAATTGGTAGCGTCATCGTTGAACTGGTTGTAAAAACCATTTTCCATGCCGTTCACAGAGGCAAGGAGCATTACCAAAATAAAGATGGCCCACCCCACAGAGAAACCTGTCAAAAAGGTTCTCAGCTTATTGGTCTTCAGCGTGTTGAAAATTTCCTGCCAAACGTCGCGATCAAACATACTGTTCCGCTCTTACTTGTTCTACTTTTTTATCTTCCACAATTACCCCATCCTTTAGGTGCACAATACGTTTGCACATGTGGGCAATATCTTCTTCGTGGGTTACCACCAAAATGGTGTTTCCGTCGTCGTTAATTTTTTGGATAAGGTCCATTACTTCGTAAGACGTTTTACTGTCCAAAGCACCGGTGGGCTCATCCGCCAAAAGGACTTTGGGTTCAGCAGCCATGGCACGGGCAATGGCCACCCTTTGTTTTTGACCTCCGGAAAGCTCACTGGGCAAATGTCCTGCCCATGGTTTTAGTCCTACGCGCTCCAAATATTGCATGGCTTTTTCTTGTCGCTCCCTTCTGGGTACCTTTTGGTAGTACAACGGAAGGGCAACGTTCTCCAAAGCGCTCTTATAGTTGATTAGATTAAATGACTGGAATATGAATCCCAAGAATTTGTTTCGGTATTGGGCTGCCTTGGTCTCGCTCAGATTTTTGATTGGCACGCCATCCAAGGTGTACTCCCCTGAGTCGGCTCCGTCCAGCATTCCCAAAATGTTCAACAAGGTGGATTTACCTGATCCCGAAGATCCCATAATGGCCACAAGTTCGCCTTCCTCTACTTTAAAATTGATTCCCTTTAAAACATGAAGGGAATTGCTTCCCATTTTATAGGATTTATGAAGATCTTTGATTTCTATCATGATTGATGATGTTAGCTATCTTACGTTTACCTCTGCAAGTAAGACATTAAAGTTGTTAAAATGTTACAAGATTTTTTACTTTTTTTTCGAAAGGGTGGTTTTTAATGCCTATTCCTTGGCCAATGCGTTCCATACCTTGACCTTGTCACTGGCTCCCAAACCTGACTTGACCTCTACGAATATGCCATCGCTCACGCCAAGCTCCACCTCTTTCCTTTCGAATTGCTGGTCGGCTGTTTCCACTTCAACATACGGTTTTTTGGTCTCATCATCAAATTGCACCAAGGCCTCCTTTACGGCCAACACGCTATCGGCCCTTGCCAAAATAATGGAAGCGTTTGCACTTAGTCCAGCGCGAATAAAAACGGTATCATTCTTCCTGAGGGTTCCTTTGATCTCAAACTGAATGGCTCCATTTTCCTCCTTGCCTTTAGGAGCAATATAGTCGAGCACAGCGTTGAACACTCGGTTTTCAATGGCACCTACCGTAATTTCCAAGGGAAGGTCTTCCTTGATTTTCCCCACCTCCGATTCGTCTACCTTTCCTTCGAAGATCATTTTGTCAACATCGGCTATGGCTGCAATCGTGGTACCCTCATTAAAGGTATTGCTTTCGATGACCTGATTGCCCACTTCCACGGGCACTTCCAAAACCATTCCGCTTACGGTGGCACGTATCAAGGTATTGGCCGAATTGCTCAAACCGCTGGTGGTACCCGTCTTTACAATATCATATCGCTGATTGGCCGCGGCATAGGCTTGCTTGGCCTGGTCGTAGGACACTTCCGCCCTTTCCAGGTCCGCTTTTGGGATAACGCCCTTGCCAAATAGATTGGATTGGCGCTCGTAGTTCCGTTTTTGATCGTCCAAATTGATTTTGGCCTCGTTAATGGCGTTCTTGGCATCATTGAGTGCAGAAAGATTGGGCACTACCTTGATTTTTGCCAACAGATCACCAGATTTGACGTAATCGCCACCTTCCACATAGATTTCCTCGATTACGCCCGAAATATTAGGTTTGATCAATACCTCTTCCAAAGGAAGGATGCTTCCCGTAGCCACGGCCTTTTTCACAATGGTCTGTTTGGACGGTGTTTCGGTTTCGTACACCACAGGGTCTTCCGCATTTTTTTGATAGAGATAGTACATGGAGCCACCGAACACTATTACGATGAGCAACAAGATGACAATGGTTACCGATTTTTTCATTTTACGTATTGTTAATTGATTGATTCTTATTTTTTATTCTGTTCGCAATGCTTCAATAGGCCGGACCTTTATGGCGCTCTGTGCAGGAATGAACCCGGCCAGAAGCCCTGATACCATCAAGATGGTGAGAGCACCCGTTACCACGCCCACGCTTACACTTGGATTCATGAACATATCCACGGGCCCTACGCTATCCAATAGTGAGTTGATACCAAAAATGACCAACGAGCCAAAAATAATCCCTACCATCCCCGAGATCAGGGTCAGGAAAATGGACTCCATTAAAATTTGCTTTTTAATGGACCATGGCTGTTCTCCCAAAGCCCTTCGGATACCAATTTCCTTGGTACGCTCCTTTACCACGATGAGCATTATATTGCTTACCCCAATAATTCCGGACAGCAGCACCATGATGCCCACAATGTAGGCGACTCCTTTTAATGCTCCGAAGAGGCTCTCCACACGATTGTATTGCTCGTACAGATCAAAGTAACCGACGGCACGGGTATCTTCAGGATGGACTTTGTGGCGTTTTTTCATAACATCCACAATCTTATCCTTTAGTTGGGAGATGGAGCTACCATCGTTCGCCGTAATCGCCATCCAACCTACATCCTCTCCGCGGTTGAATGCCTGAGAAAAAGAGGTAAAAGGCACGAAAATCTCCTTTTGGCCCTCTTCGCCCCCATCACTGGTGTTCTTTTTATAAGTACCGATGACCATAAAGTTGACTCCCTGTATCTTGATGTAGGTGCCCAGTGCCTCCTCGTCCTTATCATAGAGGTCGTTCTTTACCCCCTGACCTATAATGGCCACTTTTCTTTTTTCCTTGATGTCGTTATAATTCAAAAACCGGCCCGAGGTAACTGTCATGGGATCCTGATTGATAATTTCCGGATAATCCCCATACACATTGAACGCTCCGGTTCGGGTACCGCGCACCACATTATTATTACCGCCAAACCCACCTAATTGATTCCGCGGTGAGATAAACCTAAGGTTGGGCACATTGTCCCGCAATGCCTGCACATCGCCTATCTTAAACTCAAAACGTCGCCCCTTGGGCAAGCCCTCGTGGCCCTTGGTGGTGGCACGGGTCCACATAAACATGGTGTTGGTGGCAATGTTCCCAAAATCCTGTTTGATACCATTTTCCAAACCCTTGCCGGCCGCCAACAGTACGATAAGGATAAAGATGCCCCAGCAAACACCAAAGGCCGTAAAAATGGTACGCCACACATTGGTGGTGAGCACCTCTATAATTTCACGCCATCTATCTTTATTGAACATATCGGTTAGGTTATTCGTCCCTCAAGGATTCGATTACTTTTACTTTTGCAGCGCGGTACGCGGGCACAAAACCGGCCAAGGTTCCAGCCACGATGAGCACAATTACGGTAGAAAAGGCCACATTGAAATTGACGGAAGGGTTCATGATGTAGTCCACTTCGATATGGGGACCTACAAGTTCCAACAATGCCATGCTGAAGATTAGTCCACCAAAGCCCGAAATTGCGGTCACAAAAATAGCCTCATGCAGAATCATGGCAATGATTGACCATGGCTTGGCACCCAAGGCTTTTCGAATTCCTATCTCGCGGGTACGCTCCTTCACTACAATCATCATAATATTGCTTACCCCAACCACCCCAGCGATAATGGTGCATACGCCCACGAACCAGAAAAACAGTTTTATATTATTGGTAAGGCCGTAGTAACGTTTGGCCTCTTCCATGGCGCTCCATACCTCAATAGCACCTGTATCGTCTGGAGCCACCGTATGGGTCTGCTGTAGGTATTGTTTTAGGTCATCCTTAAAATTTACTGCCTGGGCCACCGCAGCATCAAAATTATCCACCGGAGGCAAGGTAAAGGACATATTATTGATTCTGTTGCCACCATTAAAAGTGCGTTGCGCCGTAGAAATGGGTATGAATATATTCTCTTCTTCCCGCTCGCGCATTTCTTTAAAGACGCCAACAATTTTAAAAGGAATGCCAGAGATATCGATAAACTCCCCGATAGGCGTTTCGACGTTGCCAAAAACATCTTTCTTTATTTTGTTCCCGATGACGGCCACTTTTCCATTGGAAATTTCATCTTGGTAATTAATGAACCTTCCCTCGGCCATTTGGGCATTATCAATAAATTGAAAGTCGGACCCTACACCTTGGACGCCATAAATCAAGGCTTCCTTTCCGTAGTTCACGCTGACGCCCCGAACAAATATCCTTCCAGAGCTGTACTCAATATCATCGTTGAACATGGCACTGGCCTTGTCGTAATTTTCGTTGACCAGCTGAATGCGCCTTCCGGGATTGAGTCCTTTGTATTCCTTTGAAGTCACTCCAGGCCATACCCATACGCTGGTGGAGGCATCTTGTTTGAATTCGTTTTCGATACCATTGCGCATGCCTTGCCCAAATCCCAAAAGAATGACCAAAATAAAGATACCGGAGGCTACGGAGAGACCGGTCAAAAAGGTACGTAGTTTGTTCTTTCGTATGGTGTCAAATATTTCTTGCCACCGCTCCAAGTCGAACATAGGTCAGTGATTTTGATTGATGAACGCCTAAGCGTATATCTATAAGACAATCAAAGTCGCAAAATGTTACAGTTCGGGTCGAAATTTATGGGAATAGAGCGGGTTAGGCCCGCATTTTTCGGTAAATGAAGTAGAAAAGTCCGGCTACCAGCACATAAGGCACCGCCATCAAATACACGATACCATTGTTGATACCTTCGGCCGTTCTGCCATCGGCCTCACTTTCCACCACTGCGCGACACATAGCGCACTGGGCATCCGCTACGGTAGGGAGTGCCAATAGAAGGATAATGATGAGGAAGAATCGTGTTTTCATAACAAATCAATAGGGATAATAAGGTGAAATCATCAGATAGACCAAAACCCCGGTTACTGCCACATAGAGCCAAATAGGAAATGTAAACTTTGCCCATTGCCTATGGCTTTCAAAATCATCCAAATACACTTTGGAATAGGTGATGAGCACCAACGGTATTACGGCAATGGATAGCACAATGTGGGTCATCAATATAAAATAGTAGATGTATTTGATCGGGCCCTCACCACCAAAAACGGTCGATTCCGATGTCATGTGATAGGCTACATACATTACCAAAAACAAGGCTGAAAGCACTATGCAAGTGGTCATTAATTTTTGATGCGTCCCTTTCTTACCATTTTTTATGGCTATGACCGCTACAATTAAAAGAATGGCGGTAAGTCCATTTATGCCCGCGTAGACCGGCGGAAGAAATGACAAGGGTTCTGCATCGGGAATTTTATATCCGAACAATAGGGCAACCACCAGGGGGATTGCAATGGAGATAACGGTAATCCATTTGTTGAACCGTTTTTCCTTTAGGGTAAGTTCATCGGTCATTCTGCCAATAGTTTTTTAATGTCCTCTTTCAAAATGCTTATCTGCTGGGTCTCTCCATCAGAGTTGACTCCTTGCTCCTCGGTTATGGTTCCACGATAATAGATCAATGGGTTACCAAACTCATCTTCCCGCGAACGAATATACCCATTTTTGTCAACCAACGCGAACATCCCAGAGTGCTCAAAGCCGCCTGGCGCCTCTTGGTCCTCGTTTGCAAAAATGTAGAATCCTTGCTGGGCCAATTCGTATATTTTGTCCTTATCACCAGTCATCAAATGCCAGTCCTTATCCGTGATTCCGAATTTGTTGGCATACGCGGTCAGTACGGTGGGCGTGTCATATCTTGGGTTGATGGTAAATGAGGCTACGCCAAAATCTTCACTGTCCTTGAAGGTTTCCTGCAATTCTACCAAGTTCTTGGTCATAATGGGGCAAATCGTAGGGCAAGTGGTAAAGAAAAACTCGACTACGTACACTTTTCCCAGATAATCCTTATTACTGATCAGGACACTATCTTGATTATAGAACTCAAAATCGGGCACCTTGCGTTTTTCCCCTTGATTGACCACAAAACCTACTTTCTTGTTCTTGGAAATACTGCTCATACGGTCGTTCTCGACCACTGTACCACCTTTTACCCGTTTTGTGATTTCGTAGACCGCAAAGGTCCCGAAAATCAATATGATGGCGGATACCCAGATATACGTATACTTCTTCTTACTATTTGATCCTGTCGGCATTGTTCTTTTTTAAGGCCAAACGATATTCTGCCAAGATAATCTTGACATCGTCGACCATTTTGTTATTCAGTTCCGCAACGGACGAGGTGTCGAACCCATATTTGGTCCCTTCATCCTCATCATCCGTTCTACCCCTTAGCTTTAGGTCTTTGTCGATAATAAATACATAGGGGGTGGACAACTGGTTGTCCAATTCAATATTGCTGTCCAAGGAGCTAAAAAGACTCTTGATCTCCGCTTCTGAACCGTAGGCGAAGTACCATTTATCCACATTGGAGAGTTTGCCCAATTCCGCCTTCAATTCTTCCACTTGCTCCTGTTTGCCTTTTGGCACCACCATCACCATTTGAAAATCGTTGAACTCCCCAAATCTTTTGTAAATTTTTTGGTTCAGGTTAAAGGCGTTCCCTTGCATGGCCCCGATGTCCGTACCAAAAAAACCAAGAACCGTTATCCTGCCTTTCATTTGATGCGTCGGGTCCATTTGGGAAACATCCATCACATTTTCGGTAAGAATGGGCAGGCGGCCAAAGTTATTCACTCCGGAAGCAAAAAAGAGATAAACCACCACGGGGAGTATAAAAAGTATCCCTAAAACTATTTTCTTTTTCATAGTATTTCAGCCATACAAAAATAAAAAAAGACGGTTGGAAAACCGTCTTTTAAATTTGTTAAATACTTGTTTAGAAGTCCCAAGTCACGAATCCTTCTGTGAAAACGTTATGGATATAATCCGCCTCGAAAAGCAAAATGAATATCAAATAACAGATAAGGAAAACAGGGACCCAAACAATTACCCTTCTCAATGAAGTTTTTTCATCCCTTAGGTGCATAAAGTCCCATGCAATGTAATAGGCCTTTACTAATGTGAGGATAATGAAAATCCAGTTGAGCAACTTCATCCCAAGGAAGTAGTTGTCCGTTAAAAACGCTGGCTTAACAATACCCAATGCCACCTCAATGGCGGTCACAATGGAAAGGAAGATAAGTACGCCCCAAATCTTTTGGGTATTCGACTTAAATTTTACCAGTCCTCTAAAAATCTCAAGTTTATGTTCGTGTGCCATTTATAATCAATGTTTTTATACCAAGTAAAAGAATGTAAATACGAATACCCATACCAAATCCACAAAGTGCCAGTACAGTCCAACCTTTTCTACCATCTCATAGTGGCCTCTGCGTTCGTAGGTTCCCAAAATCACATTAAAAAAGATGATAATGTTGATCACTACGCCCGAGAATACGTGAAAGCCGTGGAATCCGGTGATAAAGAAAAAGAAATCGGCAAACAGTCGGTGTCCGTATTCGTTATGGATCAAATTGGCACCTTCCACCACTTGATTGGCTTCCAATATTTTCGCCAAGGATTGCTTTCTATCCAAAACTGTTTTTTCGCCTTCTTCGTTCAATATTTCGGTGCGGATCAGAATATTGGGGGTTGCCTTGAATCCTTCCACAACTTCGTTTAAGGAGTAGGACGTTCTATATCCCTCTGATTGATACCAAATTCCCTCGCTGGCCTCGTGTTTTACCCTTTCCTCTGGTAAGGTTTTTGCAAAATCCGCCAATGCTGCTCTCTTACCGGTTTCGGCATTTACAAACTGAAGGATTCTACCTGAGTTGGTCTCAACCGCTCCGTAATCCCCCTTGATAAAGGTTGCCCATTCCCAAGCCTGTGAACCAACGAAGATGGCACCACCAATAATGGTCAGGAACATATAAAGAATGACACTTTTTTGTTTCATCTTGTGCCCTGCATCCACGGCCAATACCATGGTTACGGAAGACATAATCAGAATAAAGGTCATAAAGGCTACGTAGTACATGGGCGCTTCTACACCATGCAAGAACGGAAAGTGGGTGAACACTTCATCGGCTATGGGCCACTGTTCAATGAACTTAAATCTAGAGAAACCATACGCTACCAAAAACCCAGAAAAGGTCAAGGCATCCGACATGATAAAGAACCACATCATCATTTTTCCATAGCTAGCACCTAGGGGCTGATTTCCGCCTCCCCAAACGCTGTCTTCTGTACCGGTACTTACCGTTGCATCCATAAAAAAGGTCGTTTTATTAAAACTTTCACAAATTTACATTTTTTGATGTATTGTAAAAGACAAACTTGAGTGAAAACTGCTCCAAACAAGTTTTATTTCACGAAATACATAAATAGAATTAGATATACCCAAATAAAATCCAAAAAATGCCAGAAAGTGGCGCCAAGCTCCAATCCCAACATATTTTCCGGGGTATACTTATTTCTGAGTTGCTGCACCAATACCACCGAAAGTGATATGAGACCTGCCACTACGTGGGCAATGTGCACTGCTGCCAACAAAAATACGTAGGACATCTTAATATTGCTCGTTGGACCCGTAAAATAATATCCATTTTCCAGCATCTGGGAAAACCCGACAAACTGGAGGGATATAAACGCAATCCCCAGGACAAATGTGACCACCAAGAAGAGGGTTCCCATTTTTTGATTGTCCTTTGAGACAGCCTTTTTTGCCAATAAATAGGTAATGCTGCTCAAAACTATGATTGCCGTACTAATGTAGAAGGCGCTTGGCAAATCCAAATCGCTTACCCAATCCTCCCGTTTGCTGCTGACAATATAGGCACTGGTCCAACCAGCGAAGCCCATGATCAAACTCACAATACCGAACCAGAGCATCATTTTCTTTGCCCTTCTGTTCTTTTCCTTTGCTGTTCCTTGGGTTAAATCCATTATTAACTTATAAACTTATCTATTACGTATACAACTTGAATCAATGATATGTAGGTGACGCTGGCCAACATCAACTTTCTTGCCGAGGCATTGTCCCGGTTTTCATACAGTTTGAAAGCGAAGAACAACATCACCAAACCAGATAGCAATACAATGACGGCTGCAGGTATGGAGAGATGCAATCTTCCCGTGAATCCGAAAACGGGGATAATGGAAATCACGATCATCCAAATGGTATATAGAATGATTTGCAATGCGGTTCCTTTATCCTTGTTCCCTGTGGGCAACATTTTAAATCCAGCTTGCTTGTAGTCCTCATCCAACATCCAGCCCAATGCCCAGAAATGGGGAAACTGCCAAAAAAATTGAATCATGAACAAGGTGCCAGGCTCTATGCCAAAATCGTCCGTGGCGGCCACCCATCCCAACATAAAGGGTATAGCCCCGGGGAAGGCTCCCACAAAAACCGCAAGAGGCGATTTCGTTTTTAGGGGCGTGTACACACTGGTATACAAGAAAAGGGATATGGCACCGAACATGGCTGTCTTCGGACTAAGTGCCAAAAGGGACAGCACGCCGAGAACCGTCATTAAAATGGCAACCACCAACGCGGTCCGTACCGACATTCGGCCAGAGGGTATGGGCCTATTTCGGGTGCGTTTCATAAGGGCATCCAAATCCCGCTCTATAATTTGGTTATAGGCATTGGATGCACCCACCATGCAATATCCTCCGAACATCAGTAATAAGAGAGACAACAAATCAATCTGATAGGCCCCCAAGAGATATCCTGCAATGGAAGAGAACACCACGCTAACGGCCAACTTGGCCTTGGTAATCTCCTTAAAATCGGAAAATAGTAAGGAAAGCGTGTTATTTTTTACGGAACCTACGGCAGACTTCATCCACAACTATATTGGCTGGCAAAGATAACGCCAGAGCCTATCTTTTGCAACCAAAGCTCACGTTTTATGATTCTTATAGCAATTGAACAAAAAAAAAGCCCGAACAGCAAACTGTTCGGGCTTTTTCCATTCCTGCCTCAACAGGAATTTATAAAGTTTTATTGCAACTTAAAGGTAATTGGAATACTGAATGGCACTTTAACCGGACGACCTCGTTGTTTTCCAGGGGTCATCTTTGGCAATTTTTCAATGATTCTTCTTGCCTCGGCTTCCAAGTTTTTATCTGGACCACGCATTCTAATGTTACCGATGCTTCCATCTTTCTGAATCACAAAAATAACACTAACCCTACCTTGAACTCCCATTTCTTGGGCGATTTCTGGGTAGCGGAAGTTTTTACGAATGTGGTTCTGCATCATTTCTTGGAAACATGCCTTTTTATCCTTGGCGTTCTCACAACCTGGAAAAACAGGCACATCCTCAATTACGGCGAAGGGTACGGAAATGTCTTCTTCCACTTCTTCCACTTCAACCTCTTCGATTTCTATAACTTCTTCTTCTTGGCTTGTTTCGGTAGACTCGATTACGGTCTCTTCCACTTCTTCTTCATCCTCTACAACCTCGATAACTTCGGGGGCAGCAGGTGGCGGTGGTGGCGGTGGAGTCTTTATCTGCTCTGTCATCGGCACTTCTTCGTCCAACTGATCTTCAACATTCATCGAAATGTCGTAGTTATTGGCCTTGTCGTACTTTTTCCACTCCATGGCTCCGTAGACCAATGCCAAAACAGCAGCCAATCCTATAACAAAGTACAGGGTACTGTTTCTTCCTACGTCTGCTTTCGGGTTCTTTTTTGGTTCCATCCTTTTTCTCCTTTTCTAAATTTAGTGTTTGCTAATTTAATTATTAATTGGTTAAATAAACAATTAAAATTTCCATTTTAACGGGTTTTTCTTGGAAAAAACCCACCGAATTAGTCCTATTCCTGCAAATGCTCCCAATGTATTTGCAAAAACATCGCCCAACTCGGCCATACGATCTGTGGTCAGTGTGTACTGTAATATCTCAATAAGTATACCATATATAATGGCCAAAACCAAAACAATCCTAGTGGTTTTGACCAGACCAAGGTTTCCCATGGTTCTTTCCCTTACACTCATGCATCCTACAAAGGCGAACACCAAATAGAATATAAAGTGGGTGATTTTATCGGCATAGGGAACATTAAAACTCCCCGGGTCCAAGTCCATGGCTGGGAAAGAAAATAAGCTGAGCATGGTGATGACCACTACCCAGCTTATAAATAATAAGGTATATCCAATTGTTTTACGCACCGATCAATTCCTTGTAGTCGTCGGCACTCATCAGACCGTCGACCTCCGAAGGGTCACTTATTTTAATTTTGATCATCCATCCATCACCATAAGGGTCGGTATTCACCTTTTCAGGTTCGTCTTCCAAGGACTCATTGAACTCCACGATTTCCCCACTTAGTGGCAAAAACAAATCGGAAACGGTTTTAACAGCTTCCACAGTTCCAAACACTTCCTCTTTGTCCAAGGTTTCGTCCAAAGTCTCCACTTCCACATAAACAATGTCACCCAATTCACTTTGGGCAAAATCCGTGATTCCTACGGTAGCGGTATCTCCATCTATCTTGACCCACTCGTGGTCCTTGGTGTACTTTAATTCTGATGGTATGTTCATTACTCTATTTTTGAATTAGTAGATGGGCAAATGTAACTGATTGCCGAAAGCTTTTCAAGCAAACATGTGGACAAAATACGAGAAAAATGGATTCTACCGGTAATTAGTTGCCAAAGTTGTACCGCAGGGTAAAGCCTGCATTGATCGTGGTCTGTGGAAATGCGGTGGAAACGGCAAATTCCGAGAAAGCATGATCGTAAAAGAAAAGGGCATTCAAACTTTTGCTCAAGGCGTAGTCCGCGGTGAACTTTACGGACATCAACCGTTGTCCGGAAGTAATCTGGTTGTTATCGATATCCAAATTGCGGATGATGGTAATGTTATCGCGAAGCGAAACGTCCGCCTTCAAGTTAAGGTCGCCTTTGAGCCTTGTCTTTTCACCTCCAATATTGGTCACAAACTTGACATCCTTGAAACGATATCCCAGTCCCACGGTGTATTCGTCACCGTTGATTTCCGTTAGAAGATTATTGTCGAAACTTAAGGACAAGGTTCGGCTGGTGCGAATCTCTCCCAAAAAGCTAAAGGAATTCTGCATTTCAAAATCCACTCGAATCAAAGGACTGAACTCATCGGTCAGCACCACATTGTTGATGAGCGTCTTTGGAAGCAAGTCCCCATTTTCAGGGTCAAACGTGGTATTCTGTCGTTCCAAATTGGTCTGGAAAGAGTTTACACTGTAGGCGGCACGATACCCATGGCTCAAGGAAAAACGCTTGAATTTCTTTTTGAACCATCTGTTCTTCATCAAACCGGTGTACTTTACATTCCAGTTGGGAATCGGGATTTCACGAAAGGCATCCATATTTACCCGGTTTACATCCTGACCCGTATAGGCTGCAAAGAATGCAGGCAATAATACATCTTGTTGTGTTTTGCCGTAGCGTTCAGGGAAACCATCCTCATCCAAGGTTCCAGGTGTTTCTCCCCTATCCGATACCAATCGGTTCGCTATGGTTATTCTATTTTGTTTGAATTGCTCAAAGGTTTCAGAGTCAAACTCATCGCTCTTTCGGAATACGGTACCGATCATGACCGTTGAAATACTGAAGTTGCCCATTTCGTTGATCAGACCATCTTGTCCATTGGCCCATTCCCCGGGGCTATAACTTTCCTGCAAGGAGCTCATAAAGTTTCTATCCGCATTCAAATCGATGGTCAAATCCTGAGTGGGCTGTGCGGTTGCCGTAATATTGAGCTGCTTGTTGGTATTTTGCATAAACTGGCGGCTATATTCGGGGTAATCCGTCAACCATCCATTACGCGCGGCCTCGAACCGGACATCGGCCTGACTTCCGAAAACAAAGCCCAAGGTAGGCCTCGTGGTACCAATAAATCCGATGGATTGGGTGTATCCGGGCAATACGGTTCCGCGGTTTTCACTGTAATTCACATTGACCCGCTTTACCATAGTAAGCACATCCACCAAGGTATTGAAGCCTTTACTGGTCTTTTTGGGAGCATTGTCATCCTCACCGTTGGCGGGATTTCCTGCTTTGTCCCTTCGCACTGCAGCTTGCGTAGCGGTTACCTTCCCGTCGCGTTTTTTAAGTCCCAAGAAATCGTACAGTCGCTGCATGCTCATGTTGGCCGTGAGGCTATGGGTACTTGCATTTTGCACCACATTGATGTCCTCGTTGGCCACTTCGCGCAATGCATCACCACCACGCTGCCAGTCAAAATTACTGGTGTAGGTATATTGAGCGTTGATAAAATTGAGGAACGGTATTTTACTAAAGGGCAGTTCGTAATTCAATTGCATCTGTTGGGCGTGCCTGTTGGGTTCACCTACATCAAAAAATCCGTCCCAAAGATTTAGGGTTTGGTCGATTCCAGAATCAGGGTCGTCATCCACATTAAAGTAGTTCCGGACGATGTTATTGTTGGACGCGGTTAAATTCAACCGCAAGGATTTCGTCAAACTGTAGTTAAGGGCATATTGCCAATTGAAGAGATAATTACGCTGTTGCAATAAGGGCAGTTCCAACGCTTCAACCCCTGGCTCCAATACATCCCTGTATCGCTGTTGATTAAAGGAACGGTTGTAATTGGCGTTTACGGACAAACTTGTGGGCAGGGCATTAAAGTTCAAATCCTTGAGCCATTGCCAGTACTTGCCCGTGAGTACAGAATCTTTTTTGGCAAAGGGCGCTACAGGTGCGGGTTTAAAGTTATGGTTGTACACAAAACCCGTGGTCACGTTTTGGTCCCTAAGTTCGGCCACCTCAAAATCTCGATGGTCGGTCTCGTTGTAGGAATAATTAAAGGTGAAGTTCTCCACATCGAAGAAATTCTCCTCGGCTTCTTCTCCCCTATTTTTCCTTACCCCGATAAGGTTGATGCTGGTCCGCTTGGTATAATCTTCCGCCTGCTCTTTGATGGTCTCGGCCTCTTCGGCGGTTGCGGCTGCCGCAATTCTGTCATCCAAACGCAGATCATCGTATACCGGGTCAAATTCCGGCGTGATCAAGGTTTCTGAAATCCCGTAGTTGAAGGGCAATTGCAGGTTCCACTTTTTAGGAAATAATTGGCCTACGTTCACGTTGGTCACCACGTCATACGAAATGGCATCCTCCAAGGCACGTTCAATCGGGGTTTGGTCGATGGAACCAAAACCTGAAGTGCTTCGGCTTCCGGTTGCAGTGACGTTGGCAAAATCGGCCATATTGGCGTCCAAGGCAGCGGTTGCGGCCCAACCTCCGCTGTTCTGAAGACCGGCCAAACGCAATTCGTTGAACCAGACTTCGCCACGGGCCGGAAGGTCGTCAATGTTCTTGACACCTACCATCATGCCCCGGATACTTCCCAGCGACGGATTACCTCGAATCCCGATCCTGATTCTTCCCAAGGTACGGGGCGCAAATTCGTCAACCAGAACGGCTTCGCCATCCACAATTTCATAATAGTTGATGTCATCCAAAGTTTGATCGGATATCCCCTTTGACTTTACCTTGTTCAAATCGCTGAGGGCGACATCTATCTCATTGACATCGGGCCAAATTTCCTCGGCCGATGTGGAACCAAAGGGCGTAAATTGAAGCGGAAGCTCTATCTGATAAAAATTTTCCGTGAAATCGGTACCTATTCGTAAGAAACCGACCAAAGGCGTATCGCTATCGGAATAATCCGTATTGAATATTTTTTCGGCGTGCATGAACATTTTTAAGCGCTCGTACTGGCGGACATCAATGTTCACATTTTTGAACACCCCACGGGAATCCTGGGACTCCAAATTCTCCACCACAAAGGAAAGGGATTGCTCGTTCTGACGGATGATGGTGTTATTGTTGTTCAATTGCTCGCGGATAACACCTGGAGGCAAAACGTAGGGAATAGGCTGTCTACCAAAATTCTCCTCAATATTCACCGTGTTCACATCGGTTACCGTTGCATCATCGGAAGGGTCGTTGTCCACATCGGGTTGCAAAGATCGGGTGAATGTCCTCCAATCACCACGAACCAAATCCAAGGTGGCAAATCGCAGTACTACATCATCCGAAAAGCCGGTAAGATACATCCGCATGAAGCTGATGGACCTAAAATCGGAGATTCCGCCTACGGCATCGGTGAAGTCGCTCAGCGGGATTTTATACTGGATCCATCTGCGGTTCAATTGGGTCCCATTGGGCAATGTTGGGGTCAAACCTTCGCGGATATCGGTCACGTACTTATCATCAACCGTGGTATTGGGTTTTATCTGGATGCGATACTCGTAATAACTGTTTACGGTATTCATGGTCAAATCGCGGTCAATATCCTCCACATCGGGCAAGGTGGTGGAACCTCGATTGGTATTGGTTACGGCAACGGGTGAGTTTCCTTCCGTATTGTTAAAATCCAAATACCGCTCCAAGATGCTACCTTCCCTATTCAAATAGTAGCGATAGTTATCCAAGGCAGGGTCTTCTGCTGGGCCATTGTAGATGGTGGCCTCGGCAGCGTCATCATACCCATCCAGACCAAGGTCTTGGGCGGCCCTGTTGGTTTCATCGGCATCAAAGGCATACACCAAGGATTGGGTAGAGGGCACTTGACCCCAAATGGTTTCCCTCGGAATCTCATTATTGGTGCTCGCGGGCAAACCGTTTTCGTATTGTTTCCTTCCGTCCCTTAGGATGTCCTCCGATATATTACCCAAATTGAGCACCAGTTCACCCACGTTGGCATCGGTAGTTTCCCCGTCTATGTAGGGATCCAATACCCAAAACTGGACAAATTCCACGTTGGATTGCTCAAAATTGGTACTGCTCAAAGGCCGCATGATTCCACCCCATTTTGCATCAGGGGTTTCGGTTTCAAAACTTGGGTTGGCATTGTACGGTCCTTTTTGATTGGGATAGTACACAATATCCAAAGTACTCTGCACCTGGGTCTGCCCTTGGGCAATATCGGTTTCGGTAAAGACCTCATCAATAAATACGCGACGCGTAGCGTTTGAGGAAATATCGTTATCGGACATTCCAGTAGGGCGTTGGTTCGTGTAAAAAATAGGGTCGATGGTGTACCAGGCCATTTTTGCCCTTTCAAAACCTACATCTATTCCAGTTCTATCATTGATAAATTCCACTGGCGGACTCGCCAAGCTCCATCCCAAGGAAGAACGGATATCAATCAGTGCCTGGGCTCCTTCAAAATCATCCAAATACGTGGTGGTCTCACCTCTAAAATCGGCATTCTTTGGTGAATTGGGCCTTAAGAAAGCCACTTCGCCCCTCAAAGATAAATTGGAGGGCACATCGGTATCAATGTTCGGTAATTTATTGGCCAATCGGGTCAGAAATGGTATTTCCGTGCTAAAATTACCATTCAGCCCAAAAATGGTATTGTTGACTGGCTCAATGCCATAGTTTGATTTTTGGGTCAACGGGCGTTCGTTCAAATTGAGAAGGGTTCCGCCCAAAACAAAGTTCTCGTTGAACTTGTGCTCCACATTTACCCCGGCAAAACGTCGGGTCTGCTGACCAAACACTGCATTGTTCTCCACAGAAATATTGATGGGTGTATTGGATGCCTCCAAACTAGGGTCCAAAAGCTGAACCGTTCCTGCCTGATAGTTCACGGTATAATCGATACCCTCCTGCAATTGACGCCCACCTGCCGTAACCGTAACGGAACCCTGCGGCACGTTGAACGCTCCAATGGGAATTCCGTTGTTGGATTGTGAGGTGTACCGACCCTTGATCTGGAATCGGTTTTTTTCCGCATCTTGTAACGATGCCGCCTTGGTCTTGGCATACATATTACGGAACACATATTTTCGTTGGTTCGGATTGTACCCTTGATCCTCTTCCACATCGTAGACCCCACCTCCCAAACGTTCAAAAAGGTATTCCCCGAACGGTTCCACCTTGGTAAAAATAATCCGTCCCGATTGGGAATCTACGGTAATGCCTTCCACATAATCAAAAAATCCGTCTCCGCCGGCCTGCACATCGTTGTAAATGTTCAAACGGTCCAAATTGAAAACGTTGAGCAAAATTTGGTCTTCTAACCCGGATGGCCAACCTGCGTTGGGGTCAACAGGGGTGATATAGTTTCTTGGCGTTGGATCGGAGTACAGGATGTTGAGTTTAAAATCTTCTTGGCTCAATTGATAGGCTCCTGTGGAATAGATATTTTTCATCATCAAATCCCAAATGGGATCTTGAACATTGGTAATGTTACTTTTGAGCAACTTCAATACCAATGCATTGTTTTCTATCAAATTGGAATTGGGCGGTACGGTGGTGGCGTCCACCCCACCATTGGCAAATTCCCCCACTTGAAATACCTGCCCACCAAAGGTGTATTGAAAGGCTACACCCAACACCTCATCGTTGCTCAAACTTTGACTAAGCGAGATATATCCCAATTGAGAGTCGAACTCATAATCCCGTCCGGGTTCCAGCTTTCGGGCATTTTCCAGAATGGCATAATCAAATCCTTCGTTTACACTGTACCCGGGAACATTGAAACCGGATGCTGCGGTGGCGATATCCCGTATGGCAGGTGTTAGGGCACCGCTCCCGATTTGATTGGGATCATACGCGTTGGCCGCATTCTGTGGAAGTCCTGTTGCTACCGCCGAACCATTGAAAAAGCCTGCTGGGTCTCCGTTGTTGATACCGATACGGGTATTATCGGAAAGGGCCTCTCCCAAATCTTGGATGGCCACTACATTTCTAACATTCTGTGTCTGCTGGTTTCGGTTGGTTACCCAAACCTCCAAGCGGGTAATCTGCACCTGGGTCTGGATAAAGGGATAGAATTCCAAGGCCCTATCGTAATTATCTCGAAAATAGTGCGCCAAGAAAAAGTGACGGTCCTCGTCATAATCCAAAGCGGTCAGGGCAAATTCGTTGACCGTGCCACCGCCCTGTGCTACCACGGTATTGTTTTGGGAACGCTGTTCGGAAAAGACGGCCGTAACCGTAGTTTTTCCAAATTGAAGTTGTGTTTTAACCCCAAAAAGACTCTGAGCCCCAGTGATCAGGGAACTGTTGAGTGGCATGTTCACGTTACCGACTTCAATTTTACGTAGGATATCGTCCTCGGTCGGGGTGTAATCCAGTTTTACCAAGTTCTGAAAATCGAATGTAGCCTCTGTGTCATAATTGGCGGTCACCTGAAGGCGCTCCCCTACTTTACCGAGCAAACTCAAACTGATGCGCTGATCAAAGTCAAAAGAAAGGTTGGTCCGGTTTCTGGGCGAAAGCGCTGGGTTGTCATTTTTTTGCCATAAAATTCCAAGATCCATGGCAACGGACCCTTGGGGAATCACCTCAATGGTGTTTCCGCCAAAAATGGTCTCAAAAAAGTTATTGTTGACATAGAAATTGGGCAGCAAGTTTTTACGTGCTTCATCACTTCCGGCCTTTTTGCCGGAATAGGCATCGGCCTTTTGTTTGAAATAGGCTTTCATTTGCTCCTTTTCCACCAAATCGTAGTACTGTTCTGGCGTAAGGATTACTGGGTAATTTACATTGAAATCGCCAACACTTTCCGTGTACACATAGGTATTGGTCTTGGGGTCGTAGGTATACTTGGCAACAATGCTGTCCGGATTCTCCAAAATAAGGCGGCCAAGCTCAACTCCAGTTTTTGTGGAATCCTGAGCTTGTTCATTGGTTTCCTGTCCCAGCAAAGTGGAAATGGACAGCAAACAAACAACAAAGAAAATGTACTTAAAACGTGTTGGTTTAAGTATTGGTTTTGCCCCTTTTTTCAAACTAGTTACAAATTTTTCAGCGCCAGTTTAATAATGTTCTCTACGCTTAGCGAGGCATCTTGGGAAACTACCTTGTCGACCACCTTTTCGGATTGCTTTCTGGTAAAACCTAGAACCTCTAATGCAGATAACGCTTCTTCTTTATTTGTATTGTTTGATTGTTGTGAAACTTCGCCCATGTCGTACACCTTCAAAATCTTGTCCTTAAGGTCTAAGATGACACGCTGGGCCGTTTTGGCTCCAATCCCTTTTATGGACTGGATTGTGGGCACATCGCCATTGGCTATGGCATCCCTTACTTCGGATGGGGACAGGGAGGACAACATGGTACGTGCCGTACTTGCTCCGACACCTGAAACGGAGATCAATAAACGGAACACATCGCGCTCTGCCCTTTCGGCAAAACCGAACAAGGTATGCGAGTCTTCCTTCACCAGTAAATCGGTATAGATAAATATACTTTCCTCATCCTTGAGCAGGGAGAAGGTATGCAATGAAATATGCAAAAAATACCCCACTCCATTGCATTCCACAATGGCATATGTTGGATTCTTCTCTACGAGCTTCCCTCTTAAGTGGGTAATCATGGGCGGTTTATTTGGTTATGGTTATTCTCCTTGCATTTTTGCTTTCCTTCTTTTTTCTCGTTCTTGGGCATCTATCACCGCGACTGCGGCCATGTTCACCATTTCATCCACACTGGCACCCAATTGCAAAATATGCGCTGCACGGGTCAAACCCACCATAATCGGACCAATGGAATCGGCATTGTTGAGGCCTTTCAACAATTTGTAGGTGATGTTGGCAGACTCCAAGTTGGGAAATACCAGGGTATTGACCTTTTTGCCGGATATTTTGGAGAACGGAAAGTTCTTGCTGCTCATCTCTGGATCAAGAGCAAAATCGGTCTGGATTTCACCATCGACCACTAAATCTGGATTTCTTTCATGCAGGATTCTAACGGCTTCTTTCACCTTTTGCGCGTTGGGATGGCTCGATGAGCCAAAATTGGCGTAGGAAAGCAGGGCCATTACGGGATTAAAGCCAAAGGTCTGGGCCACATTGGCCGTCATCTGGGCAATTTCTGCCAATTCCTCCGCATTGGGATCTATGTTAATCGAGGTATCCGCCAAAAACAGGGGTCCCCTATCGGTAATCATAATATTTACCGTACTGGCATTTTTTACATTCTTGGCCCTCCCCAGCACTTCAAAAACGGGTCGTAGCACCTTGGGATATGATCGGGAATAACCGGAAATCATCCCGTCGGCATCACCTTCCTTGAGCATCATGGCGCCAAAATAGTTGCGCTTACCCATGTTCACCCTAGCGCTGTATTTGGTCTCTCCCTTTCGTTTACGGAGCTCCCACAATTTTAACGCGTACTTGGTGCGCATTTCACTGAATTCGTCGGAACGTGGGTCAATGATCGGAACTTCGGCATCGAACTCCAATTCGTCCTTGAGTTTTTCAATGGTAGGCTTGTGCCCCAATAGAATCGGGGTCGCAATACCTTCATCGTGCACGATCTGTGCGGCCTTCATCACATCCAAGAGCTCTGCTTCGGCAAAAACTATGCGTTTTGGATTGACTTTGGCCCTGTTGTGGAGCAGTCGGACCACCTTATTGTCGTTGCCCGATCTTTGGTACAATTCTTCTTCGTATCGGTCCCAATCCTGAATGGGAAGTCGGGCCACCCCGCTTTCCATAGCAGCCCTTGCAACCGCAGGAGGTACATGGGTAATCAACCTTGGGTCAAAGGGCTTGGGAATGATATAGTCCCTACCAAAAGTCAATCGGGTGGTGTCATAGGCAATATTCACCTGTTCCGGCACCGGTTCTCGGGTCAAATCGGCCAAGGCACGTACTGCTGCCATCTTCATTTCTTCGTTGATCTTGGTCGCCCGCACGTCGAGTGCTCCCCTAAAAATGAAGGGAAAGCCCAAAACATTATTTACTTGGTTGGGATGATCGGAGCGTCCTGTGGCCATGATAATATCCTCTCGGGTATCCATCGCCAAGTTGTATTCGATTTCTGGATTTGGGTTGGCCATGGCAAAAACGATTGGGTTCTCCGCCATGGAGTTCAGCATTTCTGGAGTGACAATATCTGCAATGGAAAGCCCGATGAACACATCCGAATCCTTCATGGCCTCCTCCAAGGTGTCTATTTTTCGGTCTGTGGCAAATTCCTCCTTTTCCGAGGAAAGATTTTCCCTATCCTTTCGAATGACGCCCTTGCTGTCCAACATCACAATATTTTCCGCTCGAGCTCCGAAGGATTTGTACAAACGGGTACACGAAACAGCTGCTGCTCCCGCACCGCTCACCACAATCTTGACGTCCTCCATTTTTTTGTCGGCTATTTCCAATGCATTCAGCAAGGCTGCCGCCGAAATAATGGCGGTTCCATGTTGGTCATCGTGCATTACGGGAATATCCAACTCCTCCTTCAAACGGCGTTCGATTTCAAAAGCCTCCGGTGCCTTGATGTCTTCTAGGTTGATTCCACCAAAGGTGGGGGCGATGGTCTTTACGGTTTGAATAAATTGCTCCACATCGGTAGTGTCCAGCTCGATGTCGATACCATCAATATCCGCAAAAATCTTGAAAAGCAAACTTTTCCCCTCCATCACTGGCTTGGATGCCTCCGGACCAATATTGCCGAGTCCCAAAACCGCAGTTCCGTTGGAGATGACCGCAACGATGTTTCCTTTGGCGGTATACTTGTAAACATCGTCCTTGTTCTTTTCGATTTCCAAACAAGGCTCCGCTACTCCTGGAGAATAGGCAAGTGCCAAATCCCGCTGGGTGGAATAGGGTTTGGTGGGTACAATCTTTATTTTTCCGGGTTGTGGCTTTGCGTGGTACAGTAATGCTTCGCGTCTTTGCTTTTCCTTGCTCATATATTCAAAAAATGAATAGGTAAAGTTAGGGTATTCCATGGTTTTAAAGGAACATCCCCAATATCAATTTTAGTCTGGCCCTAAAATTTATGAAATTGGTTCCAAGTCAAACCAATCCATCGAATCAAGCATCCAACGGATACTCCTCCTTCGCCTTTTTCACGTTGAGGCGCATGGCAAGAACCGAGGCAATCACAAAACAGGTTCCTGCGAACAACATGGCGTTCACCGAATTGGCTCCCAACAAGTTTTTAAAGATAGGCCCAAAAGAGAGGGTCTGTATACCCATAGGTATTACGATCATCATATTTAAGATTCCCATATAAACGCCCCTTCGTTCTTGTGGAACAATTTTAGAGACCATACTGTACGGTATTCCCATCATGGCCGCCCAACCGATTCCGAAGAGCACCATGGGAAACAGTACATATACCGGATCTTGGATGTAGGGTATGGCAAAAAGAGCGATTGCAGTTCCGAACAAACTAAGTGCGTAAATTTTCTTGCCCCCAAAACGCATCGTCAATGGCACCAATACCAATGCGACCACCGCGGTGACCACGTTATAGGTGGTACTCATTTTGGCGGCCTGTGCAGCTGCTTCCGAGGTGTCATATCCTAATGAAACCCTGAACAAAGGCGTAATAAACTGCCAGTAGACAAATAACGCGTACCATTGGAAAAGGTACACAGCAGAGAGCTTCCACATAAACTTGGGCATATCCTTTACGGCGTGGGCTATTTCCACAAAAGGCACCTTAAAGCGTTCCGCAAATGGCAGGGCCTTATGCTTGTTGATATCTGCCAACTCCTCATCGGTAGGGGGTATTTCCGGTGTTTTTGCGACCGACCATAAAATGGTGGCTATGGAAAGAAAGGAACCAATAAAGAATGAATAGTACAGCCATTTGGGCACTGCACCTTCCACTTCTTGACCGCCTCCAAACCAATCTTGGAACAAAAAGATAGAGGCATTGGCCAATAGAATACCGGCACCTACAAAAAGGCTCTGCATTTGATATCCGATACTGAACTGTGATTCCGGCAATTTATCACCGACAAAGGCTCGATAGGGTTCCATGGCCATATTGTTCCCCACATCCAAAATCCATAATAATCCTACGGCGAACCACAGGGCCGGACTCAATGGAAACAAGAACAGACATAAACTGCCCATAATCGCACCTATTAGGAAAAACGGTTTCCGTCTTCCCCATTTTGGCGACCAAGTTTTATCCGAGATAGCACCAATAATGGGCTGTACAATCAAACCCGTTACTGGGCCAGCTATATTTAAAATGGGCAACAATTCCTCTTTGGCACCCAAAAAAAGAAAGATAGGGTTGATGGCACTTTGCTGTAATCCGAAACTGTACTGGATTCCAAGGAACCCAACATTCATATTGAAAATTTGCCAAAAACTGAGTTTGGGCTTCTTGATTTTGATCATACTATCCCTTTAGTTAGTCTGCAATATCACCTTTGAAAAAATGTGAATCCTTCAAAAATATTGCTCAATATAGCATTTTTTATCTTTCAGAAAGCCTAGTTTTTGAATTTGATTGGGCGTGAAATGTTATTCTTTGAGAAAGTCGATGTTTCGCCGAAGCCCAGATAGCTTTGTTCGCTTTACTGCAGATTTCTGAAACACCTTTTTAAAAACATCTTCCGTAATTTCCTCCCAATCCTTTTTGGTGAAGGACAACAATTCGGTATTGGGGTCAAACAAAGGTTCACGGTGCGATTTGGAAAAACGGTTCCAAGGACACACATCCTGGCACACATCGCAACCGAACATCCACTCGTCCAATTTACCCTCAAATTCGGAAGGAATTTCATTTTTGAGCTCAATGGTCAGGTAGGAGATACACTTGCTGCCATCCACCACGTACGGCTGCACAATGGCTTCGGTAGGGCAAGCATCAATACAGGCCGTGCAGGTTCCGCAATGGTCGGTAACGGGAGTATCGTACTCCAATTCCAGGTCCACGATAAGCTCGGCCACAAAATAAAAGGAGCCCACCTGCTGGGTAAGGAGGTTACTGTTTTTCCCGATCCACCCCAGACCACTTTTCGCTGCCCAAGCCTTATCCAAAACCGGGGCTGAATCCACAAAGGCTCTTCCGTGCACCTCACCTATTTCTTCTTGAATGAAATGAAGAAGATTTTTCAACTTATCCTTTATCACATAGTGATAATCCATTCCGTAGGCATACTTGGAAATCTTATAGGAATCCGGATTTTGCCGTTCGGATGGAAAGTAGTTCAGCAAAAGGGATATCACGGATTTGGAGCCTTCGACCAATTTGGTGGGGTCCAATCGTTTATCAAAATGGTTTTCCATGTACTGCATTTCGCCATGCATGTTTTGGTTGAGCCATTTTTCCAAACGGGGCGCTTCCTCCTCCAAAAATCCTGCTTTGGAAATACCGCACGACAAAAATCCGAGACGCTTGGCCTCAGCTTTGATGAGTTGGGTATGTTTTTGGATACTCACGTCACGAAGATAGGAATAGTTTTACGCTGCCCGAACCAAATTTATTTGGTTTTGACAATGTTATATTCCTCCTTGTAAAAGTCCATGATGGGTTGGAACGGCCCTAACTGATGTTGTTCTTCACTAAAGCTATCGGTATAGGGACCATAGGGTGTAGAAACAGGTTTTTTGATCAAATCAGGAAAATCCACTTCCCGATTGGGTTTTGTTGGCCGCAATTTTTGATTAATGTATCCGGCAACATCATATGCCTCCTCATCGGTCAGCACAGGATTGTCAAAAGTGGTTCCGTAGGACATATTGCTTTTGATGAATTGTGCCGCAGTGATCACTCTCGTCATACCCGCCCCGTTGTTGTACGAATCATTTCCCCATAAAGGAGGATAAAGATAGCTGCCGTCCTCCTGGGTCTGTCCTTGCCCGTCCAGACCGTGACATTCCACGCAATGGTGTTGAAAAACAGTTTCACCATGGTCCAAGTCCACCGCCCTATTGGGTATTTCGATGGCTAAAAATCCTTGCCCCTTTATGTTTCCATCGATTGGAACCGCCCTGCCTAACCATTCCAGATAGGCCAATAATGATGTCATTTTATCACTATCCTCGGGCATTACCCTTCCGTTCATGCTACGTTCCAAACATCCATTGATGCGTTCTTCGATGGTTCCCATAGTGTTTTCGCGCCCTCGATATTGTGGAAATCTTTTTACCACTCCTATCAAGGGTGCGGCGTAGGGTTTTGTACCTGCATTTAAGTGGCAACTTGCACATGCCAGATTGTTCCCAGCAAATCTTTGGGTGGAATCTAGCTGTTTGGGGCCAATATGGGCCGAGGTATTCCTGAATATTTCAAAGCCTTCCCTGATTTTTTGATTTTTGTCGGAATTGGAAAGATTGTAAACATTATAGTCCAAGTAATAGACATCGTCGGGAAGTTTCACATATCTATTGCTTTCAAGTATTCCCCCGAATCCAAGGAGCACGATCGAAAATCCCAATCCTAGCATTAAAAACATACCAATGCCAAGTTGCCAACACAACTTCCTTATTTGCTTGGCAGTGCTCTTGAATGCACCTGAATGCATCGGGTCGGAATGTGAAGCGTTTCGCATGGTTTGTTCCAAATCATGTTGGCAGGCATGCAGACTAAGGTTTGGGCACTGTACGACTTTTGGAGAATGCCAATGCACCGCTCCGTAAAACCGAACAAGCTAGAAAATTACGAAAAGATTTAAAAAAGTTAAGCGATGAGTCAAAACAATCCGCCTTGGGTTCCACCTTTCATCTTGCCCAAGTGTTTGTAGGCAAGCTCGGTGACCTCCCTCCCCCTTGGCGTGCGCATAATAAAGCCTTGTTGTATCAAAAATGGTTCGTATACCTCTTCCAAGGTCTCGGCACTTTCGGATACTGCTGTGGCCAATGTGGTGATTCCTACCGGGCCGCCTTTGAATTTATCAATGATGGTGGTAAGTATCTTGTTGTCCATTTCATCCAGACCATGGGCATCCACATTGAGCGCTTTGAGACCAAACTGCGATATTTCGAGGTCAATATTGCCATTCCCTTTAATTTGTGCAAAATCGCGCACCCTTCGCAAAAGGGCGTTACATATTCTGGGGGTTCCCCGGCTTCTACCTGCAATTTCAATGGCCGCATCGGTGGTGATGGGCACTTTTAATATTTCAGCACTGCGCTCCACGATGGTAGACAGCAGTTCGGTATTGTAATATTCCAGTCGGCTCTGAATCCCAAAACGGGCACGCATCGGTGCGGTAAGTAAGCCCGAACGGGTAGTCGCCCCGATCAAGGTAAAAGGACTGAGGTTGATTTGCACAGAACGAGCATTGGGGCCCGTTTCGATCATGATATCAATCTTATAGTCCTCCATGGCCGAGTACAGGTACTCCTCCACAATGGGACTCAATCTGTGGATTTCATCAATAAAAAGCACATCACGCTCATCCAGATTGGTCAACAATCCAGCCAAATCCCCTGGTTTATCCAGTACCGGACCCGAGGTCACTTTGATGTTTACGCCCAGCTCGTTGGCCAAAATATGGGCCAAGGTCGTTTTTCCCAACCCTGGAGGACCATGAAATAGGGTATGGTCCAATGCCTCTCCCCTTAAGTTGGCCGCTTGCACAAAAACCTTTAGGTTTTCCAATACCTGTGCCTGTCCCGTAAAATCATCAAAACTGACGGGACGCAACGCTCTTTCAATATCGAGCTCTTCTGGCGAAAAGTTTTCTGCGGATGGGTCTAGATTCTCGTTCATGCTTCAACAAATATAATTGAAAACAAAGCGACCCGAAACGATCCTGATAAAAATACACTGGCAGTGGGTTCTTTTGTTTCTATGGCTTATCTTAGAAAAAGCACAAATCTATCAAGTTACAACTATGTTGACTACTACCTATTCCGAAGGAATTCTACAATACATCCCATTTTTTTATGTCATTTGGTCGGACGACCTGCTTTCGGCTTCAGAAGTATCCGTAGTCCAGAATGCCATTGAGCGCGATGCTTCCATTAGCGCTAAGGAAAAGCAACAGTTGAAAAAGTGGTTGATCAAGGATAAGCCGCCGAAGGACAATGAAATCAAGCATTGGAAGCTTACCATTGACCATTCGGAAGTAAAACTTATTGAAAGTGACACCTACCCGCTGACTTCACTTTGCCAACGTTTGGTGGGTACAAAGGACATCAACGAACAACTAAAGCACATTGAGGTTCATTTGGGGATACAACCCAACCATTACAACCATCTTTTTGATGTGGAGGTGGTGCACGAAAAAACTTCTGATGAATACAAGCCCGATATGTTGGATGGTATTTTAAAAGGGACCCATGCGGATGTTGTGGATGAATTTAGGCGTTTTTTGGACCAACCTGATTTTACATGGCAAATCATAAGGGATAAGGACGACTTCAGAAAAAGGGTGTTGCACCAAGTCCAGTTGTTGGGCGAAGCTGGCTACGGGGCCATGGCCTACCCCAATGCCTACGGCGGAACAGGTAACATGCTAGCCTATGCGGCCATTTTTGAGCACTTGATGTTCGTGGATGGGAGTTTGGCCGTTAAGTTCGGTGTGCAATTTGGGTTGTTTGGCGGAAGTATCCAGAAACTGGGAACTACGAAGCACCACGACCAATATTTGACGGATGCGGGCAGCACCAAACTTTTGGGGTGCTTCGCCATGACAGAAACCGGTCACGGTTCCAATGTACGAGGCATTAAAACTACGGCCACCTACGAAAAAGAATCGGATAGCATCATCATACAAACCCCGGGCAAAAATGATAACAAGGAATATATCGGCAACGCACTGCACTCCAAAATAGCCACGGTTTTTGCCCAATTGATCGTCAATGGAAAAAATGAAGGTGTCCATGCCATCTTGGTTCCGCTCCGAAATGAAAAACACGAGTTGCTTGAAGGCGTGACCATTGAGGACAACGGCTACAAACTGGGCTTAAACGGCGTGGACAATGGGAAAATATGGTTCAACAGTGTGAAGGTCCCTAGGAAAAACCTGCTGGACAAGTACGGAGAGATACAGGAAGATGGTTCCTACTTTTCATCCATCAAGAACCCGAACAAACGATTTTTTACCATGTTGGGCACTTTGGTCGGCGGACGCATCTGTGTGGCTCGCGGTGCCTTAGGAGGTAGCAAAATGGCGCTTGCCATTGCCGTAAAACATGCCTTGAACCGCAGACAGTTCAATGATAACGTCAAAGTGCAGGAAGATTTGATCATGGATTATCCCACCCATCAGATCAGACTCACGCCCGCTATTGCAGCTGCCTATGTGTACCACTTTACCTTGGATGAAATGATGGAACGCTACAGTGATGAGTCGCAACCCGACAAAAGGGTCATCGAGACACAGGTGGCTGGATTAAAGTCCATTATCACTTGGTTTGCCAACGAAACCATTCAGGAATGTCGCGAGGCCTGCGGAGGAAAGGGCTATCTTTTGGAAAACCGGATCGCGGACTTAAAAGGGGATGTGGATATTTTCACCACTTTTGAAGGGGACAACACCGTATTGCTTCAGTTGGCTGCCAAAGGCATATTATCCGATTTTCGTGCTGAATTCAATAGTGCGGGATTTGCATCTGTCCTTAAACTGTTACAGACCCAGCTTTCGGACAAGTTAACGGCAATCAATCCCTTGTATTCCAATAAAGTGGATGCCGAGCATCTGTACAATCCCAAGTTCCATAAGCATGCGTTCGACTATCGCACCCGAAGATTGACCTATACTTTGGCCATGCGCATCCGCAATTACATTAAAAAAGGAATTCCATCATACCAAGCATTTTTAAAGGTACAGACCCATTTATTGGCCTTGGGCAAGGCGTACAGTGTGGAGTTGGCCTATAGTATCTACTGTGAACGGTATCAAAATGTGACGGACGTTAAGTATCGCGGACTACTGGAGAAACTCGGATGCCTGTATGCTTTGGACCAAATCAATTCGGATGCACGATGGTATCTGGAGCAAGGTTATATTGGCAGTACTAAATCCAAGGCGATACGCCAACGTGTGGAGCGATTATCCACAGAATTGAGGCCGCATATCGAAGTTTTGGTAGATGGCTTTGGCATTCCAAGTCATTGCCTTACCGCGCTCATTGCCCAACAGGGCTAGTCTTCCTTTTTGATCAATTGGGACCTTCCCAAAAACTCTTCAATAGTGATTTTTGGAGTTCCATATAAGTAAATACCCGAATCCCCGGATGACTTGATGCTGATATCGCCAAAGGCGTACACCCTGGCATCGGCGTTTCCAGCAATCTC
Organism: Flagellimonas sp. MMG031; assembly: GCF_040112705.1. NCBI lineage: Bacteria > Pseudomonadati > Bacteroidota > Flavobacteriia > Flavobacteriales > Flavobacteriaceae > Flagellimonas > Flagellimonas sp. MMG031. The sequence goes on along the minus strand of NZ_CP157804.1, from coordinate 1,257,258 downwards.
TAAACGACATGAACTGATTTGCATCGTTTCGCCCTTGTACTTGGCATAATCCATAGCATTGATCTGTATCTTATCCGAAGTACCTTCCATGGCCAGAGACGCATTGCCTTCCAGATCCACTATTCCTGAATTGATCTGTGCATACACGTAGGCCTGTGCCCTTTTGTTCAAATTGATGTTCAAAGAATCGACCTCGGTGTGAAAATCACCACTGCTCGTGTCTTCCAAATTGATGTCCATCACGGCGGCATTGGCCTTAATATCCATTTTGGCATTGTTAAAGCCATCCACAAACAGCTCATTGGATTCAATGATATCCTTGGAGACCATACTTCCATTTTTTACGGTGATGGCCTTCAATTCGGTATAATCTACCATTATTTCCAGCTGCTTTTTGGCTGTGATGTTGTAATAAGAACTAATGACCAACGTACCGTCCTGTACTTCAAATTTGAGAACATCGATAAGGTTATCATCCGCAATAAGATGAAACCCGGTACCCAAAGATTTTTTCAAATTGATTTCGAGGTCGTCATTCAGTACTATGGCATCAAAAGGCGGTAGTTCCTCACTGACCTGCGTGACAATGCGGCTGCCCTTGATTTTAGGTTTACGCTGGGCCTGCATCCAAAGTGGAGATGCTATCAACAATAGAATAAGCAACTTTTTCATGATAGATTGTTTCATTTATGGGGGAAATGCATTTAAAGATATACAATTCACCTCAAAGAATGTCATCATAAAAAAAGCCCGTCCAATATGGAACGGGCCTTTTAAAATCTATTAATCTATATCTTAATGGTTGAGTTCTTCCTCATTTGCCTGCAGCGGTACGTTCTGTGGTACAAAATCCTGCCCTGCAATGATGTACTCCCCATTTTCGTAAGTTTTACTGTAATCGTATGCCCAACGGTACACGTGAGGAATTTCTCCTGGCCAGTTTCCGTGGATGTGCTCCTGAGGTGTTGTCCACTCCAACGTATTGGAACTCCAAGGGTTGACCGGACCACGCTTTCCGTAGAAAATACTGGAGATAAAGTTGTATACAAATACCAACTGTGCCAAACCTGCTATGATGGCAAATACGGTCATCAAGACCTGTACGTTGGTCAATTCATCGAACATTGGGAAGGCGGTGTTCTCATAGTAACGACGTGGCACCCCTGCCATGCCCACAAAGTGCATCGGGAAGAATACCCCGTAGGCACATACTGCGGTAATCCAGAAGTGTACATAACCCAAGTTCTTGTTCATCATTCGGCCTTGGAACATTTTGGGGAACCAGTGGTATACCCCGGCGAAAAGTCCATAAAGAGCCGATATACCCATTACCAAGTGGAAGTGAGCCACTACGAAGTAGGTATCGTGCACGTTGATGTCCAATGTACTATCCCCAAGGATAATCCCTGTAAGACCTCCTGTAATGAAGGTAGAAACCAAACCAATGGAAAACAACATCGCTGGGTTCAGCTGCAGGTTACCTTTCCAAAGGGTAGTGATATAGTTAAATGCTTTTACGGCTGATGGTATCGCGATCAATAGGGTTGTAAATGTAAATACCGAGCCCAAGAATGGGTTCATACCGGATACGAACATGTGGTGACCCCATACGATAGTGGACAAGAAAGCGATTGCGAGAATCGATGCTACCATCGCCCTGTATCCAAAAATCGGTTTTCTTGCGTTTGTTGACATTACCTCCGAGGTAATACCCAAGGCAGGCAACAATACAATATATACCTCTGGGTGACCCAAGAACCAGAACAAGTGCTCGTAAAGTACTGGGGATCCACCCTGATAGTGCAATACCTCTCCTTGGATAAAGATATCCGACAAAAAGAAGGAGGTTCCAAAACTTCTATCCATGATTAACAGCAATGCTGCAGACAACAATACTGGGAAAGAAATCACACCAATGATCGCAGTCACGAAAAATGCCCAAATTGTCAACGGCAAACGAGTCATGGACATTCCTTTGGTCCTAAGGTTGATTACCGTTACGATATAGTTCAAGGACCCCAACAAAGAGGATGCAATAAAGATGGCCATGGATACCAACCAAAGGGTCATACCCATACCTGAACCAGGTTGCGCCATTGGCAATGCACTCAATGGAGGATAAATAGTCCATCCGGCGGCAGCAGGTCCTGCTTCCACGAACAAGCTGCAAATCATAATCACAGACGAAATGAAAAACAACCAGTACGACACCATGTTCAAGAATCCGGATGCCATATCCCTGGCTCCGATCTGCAATGGAATCAATAGGTTACTGAACGTACCGCTCAAACCGGCCGTTAGCACAAAGAACACCATGAGCGTTCCATGGATGGTAACCAATGCCAAATAAATATCGGCATCCATTACGCCATCAGGTGCCCATTTGCCCAAAACTGCTTCAAAAATGGCGAAGGATTCCCCTGGCCATGCCAATTGCATTCGAAACAATAGGGACATTGCAATTCCGATGAACCCCATAATAAGACCTGTGATAAGATATTGCTTGGCAATCATCTTATGGTCCTGACTGAAAATATATTTCGTTATGAAGGTTTCCTTATGGTGATGTCCGTGATCATCGTGATGATCATGGTGACTTTCATGAGCTTCAGACATAATCCAATTAATTTTTCGTTATTTCTTTTTTTTTGTTTTTTACTCTACCGATGCGGTTTCCATTTCCTCAGCACTGGTTTCCGTTTCAGCAACCTCTGCCCCTTCAGTATCGTCCACCATTACGGTTTCCTTGAAGGTTTTTTGCTCGGCCAACCACTTGTTGTATTCTTCCTCTGTCTCTACAACAATCCTCATCTGCATGTTATAATGTGACTTTCCGCAAATCTTATTGCACAATAGTACATAATCGAACTCCCAAGGCTCGCTGTTGGGTTTGCCTTCAGCAGCCCATTCGGCCCTCAGGGCATTGGTCCTTTTTACCTTATCCACTACTTCAGGATTCAAACGCATTTCTTCCGTGGTCACGGTAGGCGTGAACGAAAATTGGGTGATCATCCCGGGAACACAGTTCATTTGAGCCCTAAAGTGTGGCATGTAAGCGGAGTGCAATACATCCTGCGACCTCATTTTAAAGTTTACTTTTCTTCCTACGGGCAAATGCAATTCCTTAACAATAATATCGTCCTCGGCGTTGGGATCGGACTCGTCCAATCCAAGAACATTGGCTCTGTTGATATCGATCAATCGAACATTGGCCTCTCCAAGAACATTGTCCTCCCCTCCGTATCTGGCGGTCCAGTTAAACTGTTGGGCATAGAGTTCGATGACCAATGGGTCGTCGTCCTCGTTGATATCCATAATATTGGTCCAGGTATACAGTCCCCAAAGAATCAAACCTGCCAAAACAATTACTGGAATAATGGTCCAGATGAACTCCAATCTATCGTTGTCTGCGAAAAAGAGCGCTTTTCTTCCCTTTTGTCCGCGGTATTTATAGCCGAAATAGTGCAATAGTGCCTGTGTAATGGTCTGCACAAAGAAAATGATGGCAAAGGACACCCACATCAACTGATCGTATTCCCCGCCATGTTCCGATGCAGCATCTGGCAAAAGCATCTTGGAATATTTGGCAAAACTGAAAATGGTGATTCCGTAGATGAATATCAAGAACGCAAACAACAGGTAACCATTGTTTTTGTTATCGGAATCGTTAGCTATCTCAGCGCGTTCTGTCTTAGTCTGCGACAATTCAAAAATCTTGGTCATTTGCCAAATGGCTATGGCAACCAGAACTAAAACAGTAAATGTTAATAATGCAGTCATCTTTATATCTATCTAAGACTTAAATCGTATTCTATTAATAATGAAAATGTCTACTCTCTTCAATAAATGGGTTTCGTTTGGGCTGCAATGGCGCCTTGGTCAAAGCGGTGAACACCCAGAAAACGAACAAACCACCAAAGAACAGGATACCACCAATCTCTGGAAGACCAATGAACCACTGGTCGCCTACCGTTGCAGGCATTACCATATTGAATATATCCAAATAGTGGCCAAAAAGTACCACGATACCCGTCATGATCACAAACCAGTTGACCCTTTTGTAGTCGCTGTTCATCAATACCAACAATGGGAACACAAAGTTCATCACCAACATTCCGAAGAAGGGCAATTTGTAGTCCTCAAAACGTGCGATGTAGTAGGTTACCTCTTCAGGGATATTGGCATACCAAATCAACATGAACTGTGAGAACCACAGATAGGTCCAGAAAATACTGATACCGAACATAAACTTGGCCAAATCGTGGATGTGGCTATCATTGACTTGCTCTAAATATCCTTTTGATTTCAGGTAAACGGTCACCATGGCAATCACGGTAATCCCGGATACGAACATGCTGGCAAATACATACCATCCGAAAAGGGTACTGAACCAGTGTGGATCCAAACTCATGATCCAATCCCATGACATCATGGATTCGGTCACCAAGTAGAATACCAAGAAACCGGCAGACCATCTAAAGTTTTTTACAAAGTTGCTATTGTCATCGGCTTCATCCTGTGCCAAGGACAGTTTTCTTGAATACTGACGGTAGAAAATCCATCCACCCAAGAAAATGGCGGCCCTGATCAAAAAGAAGGTCGGATTCAAATAACCAGCTTTGCCTTGCAGCAATTCATCGTGTGCCACAGTTTCGGCATCCATCCAAACAAACATATGGTTGAAATGCAATGCGGAAAGCAACAAGATTACAAATACAATTATTCCACCTGGAACCAAGTATGCGGTTATACCTTCCATGACACGGAACAACAATGGGGACCAACCCGCTTGTGCGGCACGTTGGATGGCATAAAATGCCAAAACGCCCAATGAAATCATAAAGAAAAAGAAGGCGGCTACGTAAAGTGCGGACCAAGGTCTATTCTGCAATTGGTACAACAAATGCTCATCGTGGGAAGCATCGTGGGCTTCGCCATGAGCGGCCTCACCATGTCCTTGCTCCTCGGCATGGCCAGCACCGGCTTCCTCTGCATGCCCTCCACCATGGCCATCATCGTGCACTGCTACCATGGCCTTGGCCTCTTCCACAGTTGATGGGGCAGACATAAAACCAATTACAAGGAATATAAATCCAAGCCCCATGGCTATGAAAGATCCTAGTCTAAGTTTGTTTGAAAAGGTATACATAGTTTCTTCTTATCCTATTATTTTGTTAGGTCTTCCTTTAACTTCATCACGTATTCGGATACTTGCCACATTTCTTCCTCATTGGCGAACTGCGAAGCATACGAGCCCATAGAGTTCAGACCATAGTAAATGGTGTGGTAAGTTGATCCTACAGTAATGTTTCTAGCTGCATCAGCGTAGCTGGGAACACCTAATATTTTTTCTCTTTTTACAAGGGTACCTTGTCCATCACCTTTTACGCCATGGCAAATTGCACAATAGATAGCATACAGTTCTGCTCCCCGAGCTAAATTTTCTTCTTGGTTAAGGGAATCCAACGGACTGGTATCCATCCTTGCGAGCTCCTTGCCTTCTGGAGTGTTTTCGAACTCATAGGGCATGTATCCTCTGGAAATGGTTCCTTCGGCAGGCAACAGGGCAGATGTTCCATCAGGAAACAATCCATTGTCCACACCTTGGTAGGTTTCATATCCTACGGGTTCGTACATGTTTGGCATGTATTGGTAGTTTGGGCTGTTCTTGTCCGCGCAAGATGCTGCAAACAAAACCAACACCAAAACAACACTTATTTTACCTAATTGCTTCATATTCTTAAGACTCCTTTTCTGTAACTTTTACTTCCACTGCTCCTGTTTCCCACAACAGGTCAGCAAGTTCCTTTTCATTATCCTGTACACCAATCTCCATCAAGAAATGGTCGTCGGTGGTACGCTTATCCGGGTTCTCTGCTTTTTTGAAGGGCCACATTTTACTTCTGAGGTAAAACGTGATCACCATCAAGTGGGCCGCAAAGAAGACCGTAAGCTCAAACATAATCGGAACAAAGGCAGGCATGTTCTCCAAGTAGCTAAAGCTTGGCTTACCACCAATGTCTTGGGGCCAATCCTCTATCATGATATAGTTCATCATAACTATGGCGACCGTCAATCCCAAACATCCGTAAAGGAAAGAGGTAATGGCGATTCGAGTGTCCTCCAACCCCATGGCCTTATCTAGACCGTGAACTGGAAAAGGAGTGTACACCTCTTCGATATGATGTCGCTCTGCCCTAACCTTTTTTACAGCATGCATCAACACATCGTCATCGTTGTAAAGTGCTTGTATAACTTTTGATGCCATAATTATTTTTTATCGTTTAACAACTTTGCCTGACCCGCCCAATCGTCGCGCTGTGCACGTCCTGGGAACCTTCCGGTGATGGAGTCCAACAAATCATACTCTTTTTCGGTCATTCTAGCGACCTGTGCATAGGTAAAAATACCTATCTCGTTCAAAGTGCGTTCCATCTCGGGGCCCACTCCTTTAATTTTCTTTAAATCGTCCGGGGTTTCGGTGGCCGCATCGAAGGTTCCAATAGAACTCAACAACTCAGACACACCAACCTTATCGCCAACGGTAGGTTTTGCTTCCCCCATCAGTACGTCATCCGTAACGGGTTCGTCGTAACTCACCACTCTATTCACGCCCTGTGGCATTTCGTACATTGGCTTACCGGCCTCCCTTAGTTTTTTGTATTTCTCTCCAGAAGCCTTCAAAATGGATTTTACCTCCGCTTGCGCGATGACCGGGAACGTTCTTGAATACAATAGGAACAATACGAAGAAGAATCCGATGGTTCCAATAAATATTCCGATATCCACAAAGGTTGGGGAGAACATGGTCCATGAAGATGGCAAGTAATCCCTGTGCAAAGAGGTTACGATAATTACGAAACGCTCAAACCACATTCCTATGTTCACTACAATGGAGATGAAGAATGAGAACATGATACTGGTCCTCAATTTTTTGAACCACATAAACTGTGGCGAGAACACATTACAGGTCATCATGGCCCAGTATGCCCAAGCGTATGGTCCTGTTGCCCTGTTCAAGAAGGCATATTGCTCGTACTCTACACCAGAATACCATGCGATAAACAGCTCGGTGATATAAGCACATCCAACAATAGAACCCGTAATCATGATTACGATGTTCATCAACTCGATATGCTGTACGGTAATGTAGGCTTCGAGGCTACATACCTTTCTCATGATGATCAAAAGGGTGTTTACCATGGCAAAACCAGAGAAAATCGCTCCCGCAACAAAGTAAGGCGGGAAGATGGTGGTGTGCCATCCTGGAATTACCGAGGTAGCAAAGTCAAACGATACAATGGTGTGTACGGAAAGTACCAAAGGCGTGGCCAAACCTGCCAATACCAAGGAAACTTCCTCAAAACGTTGCCAATCCTTTGCACGTCCTGTCCAACCGAAGCTCAACAGGCTGTATATTTTCTTTTGGAACGGTTTTACGGCCCTATCGCGGATCATGGCAAAATCTGGCAACAAACCTGTCCACCAGAACACCAAGGATACGGAAAGATAGGTTGAAATCGCGAACACGTCCCAAAGCAAGGGCGAGTTAAAGTTTACCCATAGTGAACCAAATTGGTTGGGAATGGGCAACACCCAATATGCCAACCATGGCCGTCCCATGTGAATGATCGGGAACAATCCGGCTTGAACAACGGAAAAAATGGTCATCGCCTCAGCGGAGCGGTTGATCGCCATTCTCCATTTTTGACGGAAGAGCAATAATACCGCTGAAATCAGGGTACCTGCGTGACCGATACCTACCCACCAAACGAAGTTGGTAATATCCCAGGCCCAGTTTACGGTTCGGTTAAGACCCCAAACCCCAATACCTGTAGAAATGGTATAAATGATACATCCTAGACCCCAGAGGAATGCCACCAAGGCAATGGAGAATACTATCCACCATTGCTTATTGGCCTTTCCCTCAACCGGACGGGCAATGTCCACTGTTACATCGTGGTATCCTTTGTCTCCGACCACTAAGGGCTTTCGAATAGGTGCTTCGTAATGCGACGCCATAATTTATCTTCTAGTTACTTCTTTTTTTATTGATTAAGCCTCGTTGGTGTTTCTCACTTTTACATGATAGAACACGTTCGGTTTGGTACCCACATGCTCCAACAGGTGGTACATTCTCTTGTCCTCTTTAAGTTCGGCCACTTTGCTATCGTGATCATTGATATCACCGAAGACCATGGCACCACTGTTACATGCTGCGGAACAAGCTGTTTGGAACTCTCCGTCCTTAATGACCCTGCCGTCCCTCTTGGCATCCAAGATGGTTTTCTGGGTCATTTGGATACACATGGAGCATTTTTCCATTACACCTCTAGAACGTACGTTAACATCTGGGTTAAGAACCATTTTACCCAAATCGTTGTTCATGTTAAAGTCGAACTCGTCATTGTTGTTGTACAAGAACCAGTTGAACCTACGAACTTTATATGGACAGTTGTTGGCACAATACCTTGTACCTACACAACGGTTGTAAGCCATATGATTTTGACCTTGTCTACTGTGTGATGTAGCAGCTACCGGACATACCGTTTCACAAGGGGCATGATTACAGTGCTGACACATTACAGGTTGGAAGGCCACTTGTGGGTTGGCAGATGGGTCTTCCATCTCCCTGAAACCTCCAAGAGATCCTTTGTCTCCCCAAAGACCGTCCATTTCCTCTTTCTTCTCGTTATCTCCCTCAAAGGTATCCTCAGAAGAATAGTAACGGTCAATACGCAACCAGTGCATATCCCTTGAACGACGGATTTCGGTTTTTCCGACCACTGGAACGTTGTTTTCTGCGTGACAAGCGATCACACAGGCACCACATCCCGTACAGGCGTTAAGGTCGATGGACAAATTAAAATGATGCCCTATACTTCTATCAAACTCTTCCCAAAGATCGGCATCCGGTGAGGTCACAGGAATTTCCTGATGGTTCAACGATACATGCGGCATTGGATTCCATTCCGCGCGGTCTTTGGTATTGAAAATTTCGAGTGTAGTTTCTTTGATGATGTCCCCTCTTCCCATTAAGGTCTTTTGGGACTGTACACAGGCAAACTCGTGAGTTCCGGAAGCTTTTTCAACGGAAACAGCTTGTACATCGGAGAAGTTTGAATACAATTTGTACGCATTTACTCCAGTCGCCATCTCCGCTTGCATACCAGCCTTTTTGCCGTATCCAAAGGATAGGCCAATAGTTCCGACAGCCTGACCTGGCTGAACGATTACGGGAACATTTTCCAGCACCTTACCATCAACAGTCAAGTTGGCATAGCTACCATTAAGTCCACCATCGGCAACAATAGTGTTTTCCAGTCCCCAAGATTCAGCATCCGCTTTGGACACGGTCACGTAGTTGTCCCAAGATACCCTTGAAATCGGATCAGGGAACTCTTGCAACCATGGGTTGTTGGCCTGACGACCATCACCCATCCCAACTTTGGAGTACAGCACCAATTCGGTACCGGGACTTGTGGAGTTCACCAAAGCACGGATAGCAGAGGCAATCGGAACGATTTCCGGTTGCACCTCTTCGCTTTCTACATTAGCAGCAGGCTCGGCGGCAGCGGCAGCGTCCATCATCATTGGCGCTTCGTACACCCCATCCTGCAATGCCTTGTTCCAAGAACCACCTTGCAACACATCGGTTGCCCAAGTTTCCTTAAGGTATTCGTAATATGTTTTTTCAACGCCCATCCATGTCAAAAGTGCAGTTTGAAACTGTTTTGTATCAAACAACTCACGGATAGCCGGTTGCATTAAACTATAATGCCCTTTCTTAAACTGTGTATCGCCCCAAGACTCCAAATAGTGCGAAGCCGCAGCGACATAAGTCGACGCTTGGGCAGTCTCATCGTTGGTATAGGCAAAATCAACGGACAAATCAACTTTTTCAAGTCCGGCCAAGAACTCTTCTGCATTGGGCAAGGTATAAGCTGGATTCACTCCATCCATAATCAAAGCACCTACGCGCCCTGCATTCATATCCGCCACCAATTTGTTGACTTTGGCAGCATCTCCTTGGCGTACGTATTTTGGCTTTTCAGGGTCAAAAGCTTCGCTGGCCAACAATTTGTTGATAGCCAACACTACCGTTTGGGCGTTTTCGTCGTTAAGACCACTCACCACAACCGCTTTTCTACCGGCTTTCTTGATTTCGGCAGCGACTTTATCAACGGCCTCGTCTACATCGGAAGTTCCTCCGCCCACATTGCTACCGTTCAATTTGCCGTATAATTTGGCCAGTGCAATTTTCTGTTGGGTCGGGGTCATCGGATATCGCTTGTCGGCATTGGCGCCGGTCAAGGACATGTTCGACTCCATTTGGATGTGGCGGGACATTTTCCCATTCTTTGGCACACGCCCTTTAGCGTATCCTGAATCATAACCCCCACCTTGCCAATCTCCCAAGAAATCAGCTCCGAAGGAAACGATCAAATCAGCTTTCTCAAAATCGTAATCAGCCAAGGCTCTTTCGCCATAGGCTTTCTGATATGCATTGAGTGCGGCATCTTCGGAAATGGCGTCGTAAACCACATGGTTCACGTTATCTCCGTAGGCAGCTTTAAATTCAGCAATCAATTTTGTGGTGGAAGGACTTGCATAGGTCTGCGTCAACAGCACTACTTGCTGGCCGCTACCTTTTAAGACATTCAACTTGGCTTTTACCGTAGCGTCTAACACATTCCAATCCACAGGCTCGCCATTGGCCATCGGCCCTTGAACCCTCTTGCTATCATACAAGGTCAATACGGAAGCTTGCACCCTTGCGTTGGCTCCACCATTGACTTTGGCATCGGTATTGTTCTCGATTTTGATAGGTCTTCCTTCCCTTGTCTTTACCAGAATACTGGCAAAATCGAAACCATCCGCGATGGTAGTGGCGTAGTAGTTAGCCACCCCAGGGATAATACTATCGGGCTGAACAACGTAAGGAATAGACTTATTGACAGGCCCTTCACAAGCGGCAACCGTAGCTGCTGCGGTACTGAAACCTACATATTTTAAGAAATCCCTACGGGAAGTGTTCGAGGCAGACAAGGTTTCCTTGTCACCCAAAAAATCATCAACGGGAATCTCTTCAGTAAACTCGTTGTTTCTTAGCGCCTCAACAATGGAATCGTTCGGATTCAACTCCGCTTCACTTTTCCAATATTTTTTGTTTGATGCCATACGATATATCTGAGATTATCTTCTTTTAATTAATAGTGACATTTTCCACATTCCAAACCACCCATCATAGCAGCGGTAAGTTCCTCCACACCATATTTTTTGGACAATTCTTCGTGAATTGCTTCATAATACTCGTTGCCCTCTACCTTAACATTAGTTTCACGGTGACAGTTGATACACCATCCCATGGTCAATGGCGCATGCTGATACATGATCTCCATCTCCTCTACGGAACCATGACATGTTTGACACTCAATACCTGCCACAGACACGTGCTGGGAGTGGTTGAAATATGCAAAGTCAGGCAAGTTGTGAATTCTCACCCATTCCACTGGTTGGGTCTCGCCAGTATAGCTTTGGTTTTCCTCATCCCATCCAACGGCCTTGTACAACTTTTTGATTTCACCAGTGTAGAACTCATTGGTGTAGCCATTGGCCAAATCTTCTGCAGATGGACCTTCTGGGTTTCCAGTGTATTCGTAAATGGATTTGTGACAGTTCATACAAACATTAAGGGAGGGTATTCCTGAGTGTTTGGACACCCTAGCGGATGAGTGACAGTATTTACACTCAATTTTATTGTCACCAGCATGGATTTTGTGGGAATAGTGTATCGGCTGCACAGGGGCATAACCTTGATCTACACCTACCTGCATCATCCAACCGTATGCGAAATAAGCACTTGCCAACAATAGGAAAACAACGCTGACCAAAACCAAAAACTGGTTTTGAACAAATGCCTTCCACAGCGGCAATCGCTTTTCTTTTTCTTTTTCAAGCATTACACCATTGGCTTCCGCAATTCTGCGCAGGGTCTTGTTCACCAAGATCAACATGACCACCAAAAGACCGAAAACCAGGGCCAAGGCACCAAGAATCATCTCGTTGGAGATTCCTGAAGCGGAACCGCCTGTTCCCTCACCTCCTGCAGGAGTTGCCGCAGCTGTTTGGGCAGGAGCCGGTGGCGGAGCAGCGGTATAGGCCAAAATATTGTCGATATCCTCATTGGACAAGGTAGGGAATGCAGTCATTGCCGCTTGGTTGTACTCCGCGTAAATTTTGTTCGCGTAAGCATCGCCAGAAGCAATCATACCAGCACTGTTCTTGATCCAAGAATAGAGCCATTCCTTATCCAAACCTTCTTCCTCTGCCAATCGGGTCTCAACATTGGCCAAAGCGGGACCGGTCATTTTTCTATCCAAAGCGTGGCACGCAGCACAGTTCTGGTTAAAGAGCTGTTTCCCTTTTACGGGATCCCCACCAGTAGCTTCAGCTGCTTGTTCGGTAGCTGGTTCGGCAGAAGCCTCAGCTTCTTCCTGTGCGTAAAACGATGATGAAAATAATAGGAGCGATAAGCCTAAAACCTTAGAAAATAAATGACGGTATAAAACCTTTTTCATATTCGTGAAATTTCTATCGAAATCTTTGGCATGATTGTTTCTATTGAGTTTGAGCGCAATAGCATTTTACCCTGCCAAGAATGAGCACAAAAGTAAGACATAAAGGTATTTTTTGAAATCTTAAGGTATTCATAACTCATAATTTATAAAGATTCTAAATAACTGAAGTTCGACTTGTTTAATCTTTAATCATCTACATTTGCAACAAGCATTCATCATACAATACAAAAACCACATGAAAACTGCTGTATTTACTGTTATTTTACTAGGTCTGGCATCCCAGGTTTTGGCACAGGACGGACAAGTGACCATTCAACAAGACCCTAAAATAAACGAGCTGGTTAAGCTATACACCAAGGCGAACGCAAACACGGGATTTTATCAAATTCAGGTGGGTTTCGGCAATTATCAAAAGGCCCAGGACCTATTGAACCAAGTAGAGGTGGATTTCCCGGATTGGTACTCCAAAATAGAGTTTGAATCACCTACCTACAGAGTAAGGCTGGGAAGGTTTAAAACCAAACTGGAAGCAGAGCGAAAATACTTGGAGGTCCGAAAAAAATATCCGGATGCCATGCTCTTAAAACCCGAGGAAAGGGCAACCAAATCATAAATAAATCCCGCTAAAAGCGGGATTTTTTTTACTAGAGTTATAATCGTTACAGCTTTTTCTTCACTGCTACTTCTTGGAAGGCTTCTACAATATCGCCCTCCCTTATATCATTATAATTTTTGATCTGCAATCCACAGTCATATCCTTTGGATACTTCCTTCACATCGTCCTTAAATCGTTTCAAGGATGCCAACTCTCCGGTGTAGATGACCACTCCATCCCGAATCAAACGGATACGTGAGTTCCTAAAGATTTTACCACTGGTGACCATACAACCTGCAATGGTTCCAACCTTGGAAATCTTGAAGGTTTCCCTGATCTCCGCATTTCCCGTGATTTCTTCCTTCATTTCTGGGGACAACATTCCTTCCATCGCATCCTTCAAATCGTTGATGGCATCGTAGATGATGGAATACGTCCTGATATCGATTTCTTCCTTATCGGCGATGGATCGGGCATTGCCCATAGGCCTTACGTTAAACCCAATAATAATCGCATCGGAGGCACTGGCCAACAATACATCGGATTCGGTAATGGCTCCTACGCCTTTATGGATGATGTTTACTTGGATTTCGTCAGTTGACAATTTTTGGAATGAATCGGTCAACGCCTCCACAGAACCATCCACATCACCCTTAAGGATAATGTTCAGCTCTTGGAAGTCGCCCAAAGCGATCCTACGTCCAATCTCATCCAACGTAATGTGACGCTGTGTACGTACAGACTGCTCACGCTGCAACTGCGAACGTTTGGCTGCAATCTGCTTGGCTTCACGCTCATCTTCGAGCACGTGGAACCTATCACCAGCTTGTGGCGCCCCATCCAATCCCAAGATTGAGATTGGGGTAGACGGTCCTGCACTCTGAACGCTTTTACCTCGTTCATCCTGCATGGCCTTTACCTTACCACTGCAAGTCCCTGCCAACACATAATCTCCGATATTCAAGGTACCTGCCTGCACCAAAATGGTGGCAACATACCCTCTACCCTTGTCCAAGAAAGCTTCCACTACGGTTCCTGTGGCCAATCGTTTTGGATTGGCTTGCAATTCCAACAATTCGGCCTCCAAGAGCACTTTTTCCAAAAGCTCCTTAACGCCCTGGCCTGTTTTGGCAGAAATATCGTGTGACTGTACTTTACCGCCCCAGTCTTCTACCAACAAGTTCATCCCAGCAAGTCCTTCCTTGATTTTATCAGGGTTGGCCGTTGGCTTATCCACTTTGTTGATAGCAAACACAATAGGCACTCCAGCTGCCTGAGCGTGGCTGATGGCCTCTTTGGTCTGCGGCATAATATCATCGTCCGCAGCGATTACAATGATCGCAATATCGGTAACCTGTGCACCACGGGCCCTCATCGCAGTAAACGCTTCGTGACCGGGTGTATCCAAGAAAGTTATCTTTTGTCCGTCTTCCAACGAAACCCCATAGGCACCAATGTGCTGGGTAATTCCTCCACTTTCCCCGGCGATTACATTTTCCTGTCGGATATAATCCAAAAGAGATGTCTTACCATGGTCCACGTGCCCCATCACAGTAACGATAGGTGCACGAGGCTTCAAGTCTTCCGGACTGTCTTGGACCTCTTCAATGGTCTCCTCTATTTCAGCCGTTACAAATTCAACTTCGTAACCAAACTCATCGGCAACAATGGAAAGGGTCTCCGCATCCAAGCGTTGGTTCATCGTCACCATAATGCCCAAGGACATACAGGCAGAAATGATCTGGGTTGTGGAAACGTTCATCATGGTGGCAAGTTCGTTCACGGTAACAAATTCGGTTACCTTAAGAATCTTGCTCTCCAATTCTTGTTGCTCAAGATCTTTTTCCGTTTGCTGACGGTGTTGATCTCGTTTTTCCCTACGGTATTTGGCACCACGGCCCTTACTGGATTTCCCTTGAAGTTTTTCAAGGGTTTCCCGTACTTGTTTTTGTACTTCTTCTTCGGTAGGCTCCACTTTTGGTGCAGAAGAACGTTGTCCTTTCCTTCCTGCTGGCCCCCTGGTATTTCGCCCACCACCAGCTTGTGGACCGTTTTTAACTATCCGCTTCCTGCGCTTTTTGCGCTCACCACTATCGGAAGCCCCTCCTTTTCCTGAGGTTTTTTCCTCTGCCTTCTTCTTTTTGGGCTTATTGAATTGGGATAGGTCGATCTTATCCCCGGTGATTTTGGGTCCGGAAAGTTTTTGGTAATTCGTTTTTATGGTGTCTGATGGAGCCTCTTCAGCACTTTCGGTAGCCTCTTCAACCTTGGGTTCTTCTGCCTTGGTCGCTGGTTTTTCTTCCTTCACCTCTTTCGCCGGAGTTTCCTCAACCGCTTTTTCGGGCTCCGCTTTTGGAGCTTCTTCCTTAGGCTCTTCTGCTTTGGGCTTTTCTGGCTTTTTGTCCAGGTCGATTTTGCCTACGGTCTTTGGTCCGGAAAGCTCTGCTTTGGCCTTCACCACTTGCTGTTCGGCCTCCTTTTTCTCTTTGGCCAGCCTGCGCTCCTCCTGCTCTTTCTCCATTCGGATGCGGATAGCCTCCTTTTCCTTGCGCTTTTCCTCGCCAACTTCCTTGGAAGCGACCTTTTTGCTCTTATCTGTTTGAAACTCATCCAACAGAACCTGATACACTTCATTGGATATCTTAGTGGTAGGCCTAGCCTCTACCTCATGCCCCTCCGAGGCCAGGTAGTCGACCGCCCTATCCAGTGAAATGTTCAATTCTCTGAGAACTTTATTAAGTCGTATTGTTGGATTATCTGCCATAAATTAATTTACTTGCCCTAAATTTTCGCTGCTAATATAAGCCTAATCTTCAAATTCTTCCTTGAGGATGCGAACCACCTCTTGGATTGTTTCTTCTTCTAGATCGGTACGCTGTACCAAATCGTTTACATCCTGTTCCAAAACGCTGCGCGCGGTATCCAATCCAATCTTCTTGAATTCTTCGATCACCCAGCTTTCGATCTCGTCCGAGAACTCGGTCAATTCCACATCTTCCTCAACACCTTCACGGAACACATCTATTTCATAACCAGTCAATTGACCAGCCAATCGTATATTATGACCTCCCCTACCGATAGCCTTGGAAACTTCCTCTGGCTTAAGGTATACTTGGGCGGTTTTTTTCTCATCGTTCAGTTTTACCGAGGACACACGCGCCGGACTCAACGCCCTTGTTACCATCAATTGGGGGTTGTTGGTCCAGTTGATCACATCGATGTTCTCATTGCCCAATTCGCGGACAATTCCATGAATCCGTGATCCCTTCATACCTACACAGGCACCAACTGGGTCGATTCTGTCATCGTAGGAGTCCACGGCCACTTTGGCCTTCTCTCCTGGGATACGAACCGCTTTTTTAATGGTAATCAATCCATCAAAAACCTCCGGGATTTCTTGGAAAAACAATTGTTCCAAGAATTTGGGGGAGGTTCTCGACATAATGATGGCCGGTTTGTTCCCTTTGAGCTCTACGCTCTCAATGATCCCGCGGACGTTGTCTCCCTTGCGGAAAAAGTCCGATGGTATTTGTTTTTCTTTTGGAAGGATGATTTCGTTTCCTTCATCATCCAACAAAATTACGGCACGGTGACGGATATGATGTACCTCAGCCGTGTATATTTCACCTTCTAAATCCTTGAATTGCTTGTAGATGGTGGTATTATCGTGCTCATGGATCTTGGAAATCAGGTTTTGGCGCAATGCCAAAATGGCCCTTCTTCCCAAATCGATAAGTTTCACCTCTTCCGAAACATCTTCGCCCACTTCAAAATCGGGCTCGATCTTACGCGCTTCGGACAACGAAATCTCCTCGTTTGGATCTTCCACTTCACCATCTTCGACAACCACACGATTCCTCCAGATTTCCAAATCCCCTTTGTCCGGGTTGATGATGATATCAAAATTGTCGTCAGAACCAAACTTCTTTTTGAGCGCACTTCGGAACACTTCTTCCAAAATCGCCATAAGGGTAACCCTGTCAATAAACTTATCGTCCTTAAATTCCGAAAAGGATTCGATGAGCGCTAGGTTTTCCATTTTCTACTACAATTAAAATTTTAATTTAACTTTTGCCTGTTGAATATCAGAAAATGCGATTTCCTGCTTTTTCTGTACCGTAACTTTTCCTTTACCCACGGGTTTCGGCTCACGTGCCTTCCACTCCAGGGTAATGCTATTTTCCGAGGCTTCCACCAATGTTCCCTCCAGTTCCCCGGAGGTGGTTCTCACCTGTAACTTTCTTCCAATATTTTTGTTGTACTGACGCGGCAACGTTAAAGGCGATGTAGCTCCTGCCGAGGTCACTTCCAAGGAGAAATCCTCCTCTTCACGGTCCAAATTGTGCTCAATGGCACGGCTAACATCCATACAGTCCTGCAAACTGACACCCTCATCGCCATCCAAAACCACCTTGATGCTGTTGTCAGCACCTATGGTGAGGTTGACCAAGAACAAGGACGGGTTTTCCTGCAACGCCTTGTTCAGCAACAATTCCACTTTATCCTTCAACATAAATGAGAAATAAGTAATAAAAGAGGGGACTCAAGGTCCCCTCATGAATACTTTTATATCCGTTCAGTTTTGCAAATATACAACAAATAATATCGCCCGTGCAACCCATTCCAAAACAAAAATAAGGCCGACCCCACTATTTTTCAGTGTATTACCATTTGCATGCTTCGTGATTCATCTCTTGGCCAAATCTAGGCAACCAATACATTTAAATGTTTAACACCCGATTTGGGACAGTTCACAACAAATATTTTCCATCGAATCGTTGAAATGTAAATTTATACCTTAATTAATGGAGTACATGGCCTCAACCTCTTTCTTCACTAACAAGAAGAATCATTATCCCATAAGATGGATGCTCATTTTTGCACTCTTTCTTTTAGGAACCACATTATCTTTTGCACAGACCACGCTTTGGAGTGAAAATTTTAACAGCTATTCCAACGGTACCGAAAACGGAGCAGCCACTGGGGCATCCGGCAGCAGCTGGAGCACAAATCGTGGCAACAGGCTATCCACCAGAAACAATGCCCTAAGAGCTCGCAACTTGGATGCAGAAGGTATATGGCAAACCAGCACCATCAATATTTCTGGATACGATGTTATCAGCTTCAGTATGGATACCTGGGTGGACGATGAGGACGAGATGGACAATGGTAACGATTATTTGATTGGGGAATACCGCGTCGACGGAGGCTCATGGCAGCAATTTGTGAACGCTTCGGGTTCAGATTCCGATCCTTTGGCACCATCCTACTCCTTTATCATACCTGTCACAGGAAACTCCGATTTGGAAGTTAGGGTACGGATGGACAATGACAATAACGACGAACAATACTTTATTGACAATGTTCTCGTGGAAGGCACTTCTGGAATATGCAACGGTGAAGTTGACTTCGAGTTTTACGATAGCACTCCCTCTGGCAACACAGTTGATAATATTCCCACCTCAGGTTTCTTGGGCTCGGGCACCTATACCAGTTTTGATGTGGACGCCCTCCAAAACCAAGAAGACCCTGGCGACAACAACACTTTTAGTATTCGGTATAGCGGCTTTATCCAAATAGATACACCCGGAACTTATACGTTTTTCACCACTTCGGATGATGGCTCCAAACTCTACATCAACGGAACAGAAGTGGTGGACAATGATGGACTTCATGGATCACAGGAACGGTCGGGCACTATTTCCTTAACCGCAGGACTGCACGATATTACCGTCCTATTTTTTGAAAATAGCGGTGGCGAGACGCTTACCGTTCAGTATCAAGGACCATCCATTTCCAAGCAAAACATCCCATTTTCCAAACTGTATTCCACTTGTAGTGTTGGCAGTGCGGACCTCGATGGCGATGGTGTGGATGATGTTGCCGATGTGGATGATGACAACGATGGCATCTTGGATATTGACGAATGTGGAGGCGCCAGCGGAAATTTTGTGCAAAACGCCACCAATCTGCAATTCTTTACCAATCCGTCCAATGCCGAAGGTAACCCTGGCACTTCCTTTGCCGCCAATGCGGTTTCTACCTACCAAGGACAATCCGAAATACTCTTACAATTTGCCCAACCTGTTCCGGTCGGAACTTCCGTAAGCGTTTTTCTTGGGGCAGACCCGGCAGTGTCCAGCACTGATATGCAAATACAACGCTCTTCGGCAGGTGGAGGAAATGACGGCTGGCTGGCCGGTGCCAATGGCACTACCCCAGGCTCCATTCGTGAAGTCACCTTTACCGTAAACGGAACTAGTTTACAATATATAAAGGTAATTGCTTGGCAGGTCGGTGCCCGGGTCTATGGCGCCAGTTATGGCGGTTCGGTGGATTGCACCACCGTGGATACCGATGGCGATGGAATCCCTAACTACCAAGACTTGGACAGTGACGGTGATGGGATTCCCGATAATTTGGAAGCCCAAACATCTTTGGCCTATACAGCTCCTTCGGGCAGTGACTCCAATGGCAATGGTCTCGATAACGCCTACGAGGGAAGCGGGCTTTCCCCAGTGGATACAGATGGGGACGGCACACCCGACTTTATGGACACCGACAGTGATAATGATGGTACACCAGACACTACCGAAGCAACCCTGACTTTAGCCGGTTCCGATAGCGACGGTGATGGACTCGATAATGCGACAGATACCACCACAGGATACGATGATCCAGGAGGTACCATTGATAACCCTTTGAACACCAATGGAGGCTCAATATTACTACCAGATTCCGATGGGGATGTTGCCTCAGGGGGCGATTTGGACTTTAGGGACGATACCTTTGATGACAACGAACCTCCATCCATCACCGCTACTGGAAATCAAACCTTTTGCCCAGGCGACACCATTCCTGTGGTTGAAAGCGTGGAAATCACTGACCCGGACAGCAGCACCTTGGATGCAGTATATGTTCAAGTGACCTCGAACTACGATGTTTCGGGGGATGTCCTTAGTCTAACGGGCACCCATCCGAACATTTCAGCCACTTGGGACACCTCCGAAGGAAGGCTTTTGCTCAACGGACCCGCAACTTTGGCCGAATTTGAGGCGGCCATCAGTGCAGTGGTGTTTGAAACGACTGCAACCGTAACCGCTGGTGAAACAAGAACTTTCTCCATAGTGATGAACGAAGCCAATTATCTGGAATCTACAGGCCATTATTATGAGTACATACCCTCCGAGGGCATTACTTGGACTGCTGCCAGGGATGCAGCAGCATTACGCACGTTTTACGGACTTCAGGGCTATTTGGCGACTATTTCCGTTCAGGACGAATCCGACCTTTTGGGATCGCAAGCTCCAGGGGCAGGATGGATTGGAGCCAGTGACGCTGCCCTCGAAGGCGATTGGTATTGGGTAACAGGCCCTGAAGCAGGCACGTTATTCTGGAGAGGCGGCGCAGGCGGAACCGCGTTTAGTTATGAATTCTGGAACTCTGGAGAGCCCAACAACTCAGGAAATGAAGATTATGCACATATTACAGCACCGGGTGTGGGACTCCCTGGATCCTGGAACGACCTTTCCAATACAGGTGCCAATAGTGGGGTGTATCAACCTAAAGGTTACTTAGTGGAATATGGAGGAATGCCCGGAGATCCGCCTTACCCGGACCTTGCCGCCACCACGACCATTACCGTAGAATCTGTTGCCCCTACAGCCAGCGCCCCAGCACCTGTAACGGTACATTGTACGGATGACATTCCAACGTCTGATATCAATCTGATTACCGATGAAGCGGACAATTGCGACCCAAATCCAACGGTTACCTTCGTAAGTGACGTTAGTGATGGCGGAAGCAACCCAGAGACCATCACAAGAACATATCGCATTACCGACGCAGCGGGCAACTCCCTCGACGTGGAACAAACCATTACTGTTGCTCCTTTCACAATCGACACCCAACCCACCAACCAGACCGTGGTCATTGGAAACAATGGTAGCTTCACCGTATCCGCGAGCAATGTGGACACCTATCAATGGGAAGTGAGCACCGACGGCGGAAGCAACTTTGCACCTATCATTGATGGGTCCGAATACTCGGGCACCCAAACGGCCACATTAACGGTGCTTTCACCCGACAGCAATAAAGATGGATACCTGTTTAGGGTACTTGTTTCCAACAGTAGTGGGAGTTGTACTCCGTTGACCTCCGACGAGGCCACCTTGACCATGAAAGCGGGGAGAGTGATCACTAACAGGGGCGTTACCTATCGGGTAAACAAGAACTAGGAATCCAAAATCATCTTATCTTTAGCGGATGGATGTCTTTCGAAACCCGAAAACCCTTCATCACCTAAAGCGCATTTTGCCCTTTGGCATCATTTGGCTGGTCCTGAGCTGGTTTATCCTGCTCATAGAATCCATGGCCACAGGCTACGAGAACCAACGCCCTGAAACCGACATCACCGTAACATGGAGCATTTTGCTCTTCGCTTCCTTGGCTGTATTTCTGGTTGGCATTTTGATGGGTTCGGTAGAAGTACTTTGGATGGGCAAACGGTTCAAATCCAAAAGCTTCGGACAAAAAATCCTGTATAAAATGGGATTCTACATTTTGTTCATGTTGCTCATCAACTTGATTACCTTCCCCATTGCCGCCAGTATCGAGTCCAATAGCTCCCTCCTGGACCATCAAGTCTGGGAAAAATTTGCCAACTACATCTCCAGCACCACCTTTCTGAGCACCATGGTATCCTTGTCCTTCAGCATTTTTGTATCCCTCATTTATGCTGGAATCAGCGAACACCTTGGCCATAATGTATTGCTCAATTTTTTCTCCGGAAAATACCATAAGCCCAAGGAGGAATCCAGAGTTTTTATGTTTTTGGATATGAAATCCTCCACCTCGCTTGCAGAGCAATTAGGACACAAAGCCTATTTCCGGTTTTTGAGCGATTATTATAACCAACTGTCAGATGCCATTATCCAATTCAGAGGCGAAGTGTACCAATATGTGGGCGATGAAATCGTAATCACATGGAAGGAAAAGGATGGATTGCACAACCAAAACTGCATCCGCTGTTTCATCGCCATGAAGCTCAGTCTGCAACAAAAATCGGATTATTTTAGCACTACTTATGGTATGGTGCCATCTTTCCGGGCAGGCCTACATTTGGGAAAAGTGACCACGGGTGAAATCGGCGCGCTTAAAAAGGAAATTTTCTTTACTGGTGATGTACTTAACGTTACTGCACGCATCCAAAAGTTGTGCAAATCCCTTGAGCAGGACCTTTTGGTTTCTGGCGACCTTGTGGGGGAACTGCCAAAATCAGATGCACTTACATTTACATCCTTGGGAAAAATGGAACTCGAAGGAAGACAGGAAGTGGTTGAACTTTTTGCCCACAACAATGGCATTTTTTAGACCTGATTTTCAGCCTTTGATTTTTTAAAAAATATTTTTACCGCGTATCGAAATATGATATAATTTCGGTGCCGCAAAATGACACTGGAACAGAAAGTCCGATCGGTCGAACGGTTGTTCGATCAATTGGAGAAAGAAACCGAACAATTCCAAAAAAATTCGGGAATTGGTTGTGTTTCGGGTTGTGGAAAATGTTGTACCTACCCCAATATCGATGCTTCGCCCTTGGAGTTTTTGCCTTGGGCCTTCCATCTATTTTTATCCGGCAAGGCGGAAGATGCCTTGATCAGTTTGACCGAAAATCCCGGAGCGACCTGTTTTATCCTCAATCCGGTCTCCATCATCGGAAAGGGTCATTGCGGCAGTTACCGTCATAGGGGGCTTATCTGCAGATTGTTCGGCTATGCGGCCAACCGCGACAAGCACGGAAACCTACGGTTGGCTACCTGCAAGGTCATCAAGGAAAATCAGGAGGAAAATTACTTGGCCACCCAAAAGGCCATTTCAGAAGGGATGTACGTGCCTGTTTTTACGGACTACTACATGCAATTGGGACAAATAGATTTTCAACTGGGAACCAAAGTGATGCCTATAAACAAGGCGCTTAAAATGGCTTTGGAAGAAGTGCTCCAGTATTACACCTATAGGCCCATCCCCAGTTCGGACAAACAGTGCGTCTAGGTAGCCGAGTACTTTTCGTTTCAGCACTACCATATTTCCTTTAAGCTATTTGTGATTTAACTCGGGCTTCAATTGAATTCGCAAAGACGTTTGCGGACAGTACTTGTTAATGTTTCATAAAAAGAAAATAGGTTCGCCTACTTTTTCCTACTTTGTCCCTTTTGGAATTTAAATTGAAACCGACCATGATTAAAAAACTCCTGATTTTTGGACTCTTTTCGCTTGTATTGACGCATAACGCCCAAGCACAACTTTTTGGCAAGAAAAAGAACAAAAACAAAAAGGAAGCCACCGCAGAAAAACCTAAAAAAGACAAAAACGGCATCAAAAAATACGGTGATGTCATCACGGAAGATGCGGTGACCGACGACGGCCTGTTCAAGGTACACCAAATGGAACAGGATTATTTTTACGAAATTCCCTTCGATCTCTTGGAAAAGGACATGCTTTGGGTAAGCCGGATAGCCCAGATTCCCGACAACCTCGGGGGAGGCTATGTAAATGCCGGCTCCAAGACCAACGAACAAGTGGTCCACTGGCAACGCTACCAAAATAAGATCTTACTTAGGGTCAAATCGTACACCAACATCGCGGACAGCACTAAGGCCATTAGCAATTCCGTAAAGGTGAACAACTTTGAACCGATTTTGTTCGCTTTTGACATCAAGGCATTTAATGCCGATTCTACCGCCGCGGTCATTCAGGTGGATAAACTCTTCACCACCGATGTGGCAGCCATCAGTGGTTTATCGTCACGGTTAAGACAACGTTACAAGGTCAAAAAGTTGGACCAATCCCGTAGTTTCATCAACAGCATCAAAAGTTTTCCAGAGAACATAGAGGTAAAACAGGACTTCACTTACGATGCTTCGGAACCACCTTCTTTTTCGGACACGGGCTCCATCAGCCTGCAAATGAACCAATCCATGATTTTGTTGCCCGAAGAACCGATGACACCCAGGTTAAACGACCCTAGGGTAGGTTTCTTCACCGTATCACAAATCGATTATGGAAGCCCTAAATTGAAGGCCGACCAAAAAAGGTATATCCGCCGTTGGCGATTGGAGCCCATGGACCCCGAGGCCTACGCTAGGGGCGAGTTGGTTGAACCTGTAAAACCCATCGTTTACTATTTGGACCCGGGAACCCCCGAAAACCTGCAAAAATACATTAAGCAAGGTATTGAAGACTGGCAAAAGCCGTTTGAAACGGCCGGATTCAAAAATGCGATCATCGCCAAGGATGCCCCGACCCCAGAGGAAGACCCAGAGTTTAGCCCAGAGGACATCCGTTATTCCGTGGTACGTTATGTGGCAAGCACCACGCGAAATGCGGTTGGCCCCAGCGTATCCGACCCTAGAAGTGGCGAAATTATTGAAAGTGATATTATATGGTACCACAACCACTTGCGCAGCTATCGTAACCGATATTTATTGGAGACAGGTGCCGCCAACCCCTCCGCACGCACCTTGGACACGCCAGATGAGGAAATCGGTGAAATGATGCGAATGGTCATTGCCCACGAAGTGGGGCATGCATTGGGTTTTCCGCACAATATGGCGGCCAGCTATGCCTATCCCGTGGACTCGCTTCGCAGCGGTAGTTTTACACAAAAGAACGGTATCGCAGCAAGTATCATGGATTACGCCCGGTACAATTATGTGGCACAGCCCGGTGATGAAAATATCCGTTTCATTCGCCAAATGGGTCCCTATGATCACTACGCTGTTAACTGGGGATACAGATGGCTGCCCAATATCCAAGAACCTGAAGATGAAAAGGCAACCTTGAACCAATGGATTTTGGAAAAGGCGGACGACCCCAAGTTCAAGTATGGCCGTCAGTCCAGCTATTTTGATCCGCAGTCGCAAACGGAGTGCATCGGTGACGACCCCATAAAAGCGAGTACCTACGGCATCAAAAATTTAAAATATGTGATGACCCAGCTTCCTTCCTGGACCTCGGACCAAACCAACGATTATGATGATTTGGAGGAACTTTATGGGGAACTTTTAGGAGTTTTCAATCGATATGTGCGGCATGTGGCCCGCAACGTGGGTGGTGTGTATGAAAATATCAAGACACCGCAACAAGAGGGTACGGTCTATACCGCCCTGAGCGCAAAGGAACAGCGCAAATCGATGGAATGGTTGCACAAAAATATTTTTGAAACCCCAGAATGGCTTTTGGACACTTCGGTATTGCAGAACATTGACCATACCGCGTACTTTGAAAATGTGAGAAGAGTACAATCTTCGCAACTCAACCAGTTGATGGGATTGGAAACCTTGGGCAGGTTAATCAATTCCGAAACGACCCAAGACGACAATTACAGCGCCTACGAAATGTTGAGCGATTTGCGAAAAGGGCTTTGGAGCGAAGCCTATCGAAGCAGGAATGTAGAACTGTACCGTAGAAATTTACAGAACACCTATTTGGACTATATGGCGGATTTGCTCACGGATAACGATGCTTCCAATTATAATGTGGAAACTTCCGATGTACGAACATTGGTACGCGGAGAACTGACTACGCTAAAAAGGACCCTGAACAGGGCCAAAAACGCAAACGTAAATACGATGACGAAGTATCACTACGAAAATGCCATCGCCAAAATCGATGAGCTTTTCGATAGCGAATAGTCAATAAGGGTATCACCCAAAAGAAAAGCCCCGCAAACTTTCATTTGCGGGGCTTTTTCGTTGGCCTACAAGGACTCGAACCTTGAACGACTGAACCAAAATCAGCTGTGTTACCAATTACACCATAGGCCAGTACCATAAAAGCTAAATGCTATCAGCTTTTGAGCGTGCAAATTTAAAACAAACTTTGGTATCAACAAATATTTTTGAAAAGAATACACGCGATTTTTATCCCTTTCCCGTGTTAAAGGTTTTCCAAAAAGGGCTAGGCTTCTGTTCGAGATTTACTAAATTCGCCACAATTCGGTTAACAACCAACTACTATGTTTGCAAAAGACTTCAAAAAATGGGATACCATCCTTGGGTGGGTTTCCTTCGCCATAGCCTTTATTGTGTATGCCCTAACGGTAGAACCCACAGGAAGTTTTTGGGATGCAGGGGAATATATTTCCACCTCCGCAAAATTGCAGGTTGGGCACCCACCGGGAGCTCCATTGTTGCAAATGATCGGCGCTTTCTTTGCCATGTTCGCCTTTGGCGATGAAACCAAGATTGCGCTCATGGTCAATGCAGTATCCATAGTTTCCAGTGCCTTTGCGGTATTGTTCACCTTTTGGACCATTACTAACCTAGCGGGCAAATTGGTCGGTAAAAAAGCTGAAATCACCAACAGCAAGGCCATTGCCATTTTAGGGAGCGGATTGGTCGGTGCACTGGCCTTCACCTTTTCAGATAGTTTTTGGTTCAATGCCGTGGAAACGGAAGTGTACGCCATGGCAAGCTTGATCATGGCATTGTTGCTTTGGCTGGGACTTAAATGGACGGACAACTTGGACGACCCTCGGAGTCACCGCTGGCTCATGCTCATTTGTTTTGTGATCGGTCTTACCTTCGGAATACAGTTTATGGGCTTTTTGGCCATTCCATCCATCGGATTGCTCTATTACTTTAAAAGATACAAGACCACGACCGTAAAAAACTTTTTGCTGGCCAACATCATCGTGGTCGGCATTTTGATTTTAGTCTATAAATTCTCTTTGACCTACGTATTGGAACTCTTTGGTTGGAGCGAGGTATTCTTTATCAATGAGATTGGACTGCCATTTAATTCGGGATCCATCATCATGGGACTGCTCTTTGTGGCCGCTTTCTATTTTGGATTGAAGTACACCCGAAAGCACAACTATTACAATGCCAATATTGTGGTATTATGCCTGATGTTCCTCATCCTTGGGTTTTCCTCTTGGTTGATGCTTCCCATCCGTGCAAATGCCAAAACCGTTGTAAACGAAAACAACCCGGCCGATGCACGTGCCCTTTTGGCCTACTACAATAGGGAACAGTATCCTGGAGTGGACAGCCCAGTGTATGGTGCCTATTATTCGGATGCCTTTGCACCCTCGGGAGAGGACCGGGACGATAGCCCCAAATATGAAAAGGACTTGGAGCTCGGTAAATATGTGGTGGTCAACCATTACAAAGGCGCCATACCCGGACCCAACGAAAAACACGTAGGATTTTTACCGAGGATGTGGAGCGACCAACATGCCGAGAACTACATGAAATATTTTGGCGCACTGGATTTCCGAATCAAATCGGAGTACATCTCCAACAACGACCTACGGGAAGCCGTCAACCAATTTAAAACAGCCTACTCCCAAGGAGAACTGGACACCGATCAATATATCCGCTTTTTAAGGGAGTTCGGGGAATATATCGAGGTACAGCCACCAACATTGGGGCAAAATTTGGAGTACCTATTTGATTTCCAGTTCAGCTATATGTACATGCGCTACTTTATGTGGAATTTTGTGGGGAAACAGAACGACGTACAGGGCAGATACGATGAAAACGGAAACTGGCTGAGCGGCATCAATTTTATGGACAGCATTAGATTGGGAAGTCAAGAAAATCTTCCCAGCGATTGGAAGAATAACAAAGGGCGCAACACCTATTTCTTTTTGCCCTTGCTGTTGGGTATTTTGGGTATTGTCTTCCAAATATCACGAAACCCCAAACAGTTTTGGGTCCTCTTCGTGTTCTTTATGTTTACCGGTCTCGCCATTCAATTTTATACCAACCCTTACATCTTCCAGCCACGGGAAAGGGATTATTCCCTCGTGGGTTCGTTTTATGTCTTCTGTATCTGGATCGGTTTAGGGGTGTATGGCCTTTTTGAAGAGTTTAAAAAGTTGATATCGGCCAAAATTGCCGCACCTGCGATCACTACGATTTGCCTGTTGGCCGTACCGTTGTTAATGGCTTTCCAAAACTGGGATGATCATGATCGTTCTGGCAGATATACCGCCCCGGCAACCGCAAAGGCCTATTTGGATTCGTGTCAGGAAGATGCCGGAGCCATACTGTTTACTATCGGGGATAATGACACCTTCCCGATTTGGTACGCCCAGGAAATTGAAAATTATAGAACCGATGTCCGTGTAATCAATACCAGCCTCTTTGCTACCGACTGGTACATCGACCAGATGAAGCGAAAGGCCTATGAAAGCGACCCCATCCCATCACAATTGACGCACGACAAATACAGCTATGGAACCCGCGATGCGGTCTACTATCAAGGTATCACCGATAATAGGTGGAACATCAAGGATTTTGTCAACTGGATAGGCAGCGACAAGCCTCAGACCAAGTTTAGGCATATCTTGACCAATCAAGGAGCCGATCTGAGTCAATATTCTGAAAGCACTCTGGACATTGTGTACTATCCTACCAATAAAATCAGGATTCCGGTCAACAAGCAAAATGTGTTGGAAAGTGGGTTGGTCAAGGAAAAAGATTCGGCCCTCATTGTCGATTATATCGATATTGACCTACCGCAAAGCGCCTTGGCCAAAAACAGGATCATGATGCTGGACCTCATTGCCAACAATGATTGGAAACGACCCATTTACTTCTCTGGCGGAAGTTTTGACAGTGCAGAATACATTTGGATGAAGGATTACCTTCAACTGGATGGCCTTGTTTATAAACTGGTACCCATAAAAACCCCGAACCGCAATTCTTTCGAAATGGGACGCATCGACTCCGAGTTGATGTACGACATCGTAAAAGATTGGGATTGGGGTAACTCTGGCAGTGATGATATTTACCACGACCCCCAGACCCGCTCACAAGGACTGTCCTTCCGAAGCAATTTGGCCCGATTGATGGAAACCTTAATTGCCGAGAACAACATTGACAAGGCGAAGGACGTCATCAATATTGCCATGGACAACATGCCTGTGGACCACTATGGTTTCTATGCCTTTGTAGAACCCTTTGTGGACGGCTATTACAAAGTGGGCGAGACCGAAAAGGCGCGAGAGCTGTTCGGCAAACTCAAGAAAGTATATCAGGAACATCTGGAATACTACGCCAACATTCCTTTGGATGAGCAGTACGATAAAATAGACGACATCCTCTCCGATATGCAGGCCTACAGAAGAAACATTGACATCTTAATTGAAAACGGGGACAAAGAACTGGCCGAATCAGAAACCATCATCTTCAATGAATATATTGACATGTTCTCCCAATTTGTAGATGAGGAAGAGGATGTGTTGGACGAACCCATCCCCATAGATCCAGATATGGAAGACACAGTTCTATTGGATGCACCCGATACCATTCCGGAATCCATTATCCCGGATGAGGAACAATAGCATAAAAAAAGCGAGGCCAACACCTCGCTTTTTTTATTTGATATATTCGTTTAGGATTCCTATTAACGTATTGGCGTCCTGCTCGCCGCTCTGTCGCCATACCATCTCCCCTTTTTTGTAGATCATCAAAGTGGGCAGCCCTTTAATCCTTAGGGCTTGGGATAGTTCTTTATTTTTGTCCACATCAATCTTTATAACCTTGCCTTTATCACCAAGGGCAGCGGCCACATCGCTCAGCACAGGGTGCATGGCGGTCGATTGCTCGTTCCATTCTGCATAAAAGTCTAACAATACTGGGACCTGTAAATCTATAAGTTCTCCGAATTTGGACATGTATTCTAAGGTTTACAGTCAAATGTAAGAAAAAATGTGAATGTTTTTTACAGCCTGTGAAGTTTAGGCCATAAGAGGAAATCCATTTAAGCCAATCCCTTCTTTTTTAATGTGATTACCGAAATCTCTGGATAGATACCAAAGCGACCGGGATAACCGATAAATCCAAAACCTCGGTTCACATTGATAAATTGATCTAACTCTTTGTAGATACCAGCCCAATATTTGTAGCGCCATTTTACCGGGCTCCACTTAATCCAACCTGGAATCTCCACACCAAACTGCATGCCGTGGGTATGTCCGCTTAAGGTCAAATGAAAGTGGTAATCATCATGGAGCACCACATCTTCCCAATGGGAGGGATCGTGGCTCAACAATATTTTAAAATCCTCTGGGGAAACACCTTCCTTCGCCTTTTGCAAATCGCCGGCTTTCTTGAAGCCACCTCTACCCCAATTCTCCACACCTACCAAGGCAATTTTCTGTCCATCTTTCTCCAAAAAACGGTTGGAGTTCAACAAGAGGTCAAAGCCCATTTCCTTTTGCATGTTCTTAAGATCCTCCATATTTTGTGCCTTTTGCTCTTCCGTATCCCACACGGCATAATCCCCGTAATCGTGGTTGCCCAAAATGGAAAATACACCATCCTTGGCCTCCAAACGGGAAAAGACATCTTTCCAAGGTTCCAACTCCGTTGAGCGATTGTTTACGATATCCCCTGTAAAAAAGATGACATCACTTTGTTGATCATTGATAAGATTTACTCCGTATTCCACCTTTTTATAATCATCAAAACTGCCACTGTGCACATCGGAAATCTGTGTAATCTGATAATTATGGAAGGCGTCCGGAAGGTCATCAAACTCTAGCTCGTATTTCAGTACCTGATAGTTGTATTTGCCACGGTACATGCCATATAGCAACGCCCCAAAGGGCAATGCCGCCAAACCTAGTGCAATACCACTGATGAACTTCCTTCGCGAAGGAAAGTAACCTGCATCCGATTCCGAAATCCCAACGATTTTGTTGTATCCGTAGCCTATCAAACGGACCACATCCTCCAACAATAAAAAGAAACCCAATACCAAGGCCAACAGAAAGAAAGCGGCAAAAATGGTCCCCGCGATGGCAGCAGTACCCTTAAAGCCATCTCCGGGGTCGTAGGTCATTACCTTAACAGTCAAGAAAATCAAGGCAGCCAAAAAGAGCACAATGTAACTCCATTGCATCAAAGGGCTTTTAAAAAGCGTTCGGAAGGCCTGAAAGCCATAAACGGCCAACACCACATAAAGAACTGCCAAAACAAGAAATCGGGACATACAATTTTTTTACAAAATTAGGGCTAATCTGCTATTAAACAGTGGTTTTTAAATTTATTTAACGGCACGCACGATGGCTTTTAGGGTATCTACATTGGAAACGGCCACCTGATGTTCCACCAAATGCTTGGAAGAATTCATACTGATTTTTCCGCTCAGCTTCAATTCCTTCCCAAAAGAAGTACCGGAGCAATGGATAGCCTTGAGTCCGATATCCTTGAAGTTTGATGCGTTTTGGGGTGACACCCCTCCCCCGGGCATTAGGGTCATCGAGGTTTTTTGTTGCCAAGCCGCCAAATTTTTGATGCCTTCTGTTGCAGCGGTTTCACCTCCGGAAGTCAAAATCGTTTGTACCCCCAATTCTTCCAACTGCTTGATGGCCTCCAAAGGCTCTGCTACCCAATCGAATGCACGGTGAAAGGTAAAGTGCAACGGCCTTGCCAGTTCCACCAACACCTTCATTCGTTCTACATCCACCGTAAAATCTTCCATCAAAATCCCAGAAACAATGCCCTGCACTCCTAGCGCCTTGCACGCCAAAATATCGCCCCTCATCACCTCAAACTCAGCATCGGAATAGGTGAAATGTCCACCTCTGGGACGTATCAACACATGAACAGGAATGGTCAGCTCCTTTTTCACCAATTGAATAAGCCCTACGGATGGGGTGATGCCACCCACTCCCAGCTCCGAACAGAGTTCAATCCGGTCCGCCCCTGCCCTTTCCGCATTCCTTGCCGATTCCAACGAATTGGCGCAAACTTCTACCAGCATATTGTATCTTTAAACTTCATAAAAGTAAACATACCAACCCATGGAACGACGCAAATTCCTCAAAAATTCCAGCCTTTCCGCCGCCGGATTGGTTGCCGCTTCCAATTTGGTCGCTTGTAAAACCGAAACAAAACCCGAAGTAGCTCCTGCTGCAACAATTCCAACTCCCAATCCCATCAAACCCATTGTGGTGTGTACCTGGAACTTTTTCAACGCTACCGAGAAAGCTTGGGAAGTACTAAAATCGGGTGGTAATGCCCTAGATGCCGTGGAGCAAGGTGTTAGGGTCGAGGAAGCGGACGAAACCAACGAGACCGTGGGCAAGGGTGGCCGACCCGATCGTGACGGAAACGTGACTTTGGACGCCTGTATTATGGACAAAGATGGGAATTGTGGTTCGGTGGTGTGCATGCAAAATATTGTGCACCCAGTTTCCGTGGCCAGAAAAGTGATGGAAGTAACCCCACACATCATCCTAGCGGGAAAAGGGGCAGAGAAATTTGCTTACGAACAGGGCTTCCCAAAAGAGGATTTACTCACCGAAAGCACACGAAAACAGTACGAAGAGTGGCTAAAAACCTCCCAATACGAGACCACCATCAATATAGAAAACCACGATACCATTGGCATGCTTGCCATTGATGGAAATGGAGATATTGCCGGCGCTTGCACCACCAGCGGAATGGCCTACAAAGTAGCAGGGCGTGTTGGCGACTCCCCTATTATTGGGGCAGGACTGTTTATCGATAACGAAGTGGGCGGTGCAACAGCAACGGGTGTCGGTGAGGAAGTCATTCGCACGGTGGGCAGCTTTTTGATTGTGGAATTGATGCGACAGGGCAAAAGTCCGCAAGAAGCCTGTGAAGAAGGCGTAAAACGCATCATGAAGAAAAATGCGGGCCGAAAGGATTTCCAAATTGGGTTTTTGGCCATCAACAAAAATGGGGAAACGGGCGGCTACTGCGTGCATCCCGGGTTTACCTATAGGGAATATTCTGCCAATGGACATGAAAACCGGGAGGTGACCAGTTTTTATGAGTAGCAGTTAGACCGCTGCGCTGATAGACAAAAGACTTAAGACCGCTTTGCTTTTGGATTCAAGAATCAGGACGGCTGGTTTTATCCGTCTTGTCTCTTGTTTCTTGTCTCCTGTCTCACGTCTCACGTCTCACGTCTCACGTCTCACGTCTCTTTAAGCTAAACCCAAATCCTCTCAAATCTAATATCTCAATTCTCATATCTTTTAAACGCAATTCGTACATTTAATCCCTACCCCATTTCGGGTGCTATTATTTTTTATTGAACATTGATATCTGAATAAAATGTCTGACCAAAAAAGACTGTTTCTTTTAGACGCCTACGCGCTAATTTTCCGTGGCTACTATGCCCTCATTAAAAACCCACGAATCAACTCCAAAGGGATGGACACCTCGGCCATTATGGGGTTCATGAACTCCCTTTTTGATGTGATCAAACGGGAACAGCCTGACCATTTGGCGGTGGCCTTTGACAAGGGAGGTAGCGTGGAGCGGACCGAAATGTTCGAAGACTACAAGGCAAACCGGGATGAAACTCCGGATGCCATCCGTATAGCAGTGCCCTACATCCAGCAAATTTTGGAGGCCATGAAGATTCCCGTAGTGGAGTTGGAGGGGTATGAGGCCGACGACCTCATCGGCACCTTGGCCAAACAGGCCGAAAAAGAAAACTACAAGGTGTTTATGGTGACTCCCGACAAGGATTTTGGGCAATTGGTGAGCGAAAATATTTTTATGTACCGACCTGCACGAATGGGAAACGGCATCGAAATTTGGGGCATCCCCGAAGTGCAAAAACGATTTGGCGTGAAACGCCCCGAACAGGTGATTGATTACCTCGGAATGATGGGCGATGCCAGCGACAATATTCCCGGACTGCCGGGCGTAGGTGATAAAACGGCCAAAAAGTTCATCGAACAGTTCGATTCCATGGAAGGATTGTTGAGCAATACCGACAAGCTGAAGGGCAAAATGAAGGAAAAAGTGGAGGAACATGCCGAGTTGGGCCGTTTATCCCGAAAATTGGCCGAGATCAAAACGGATTGTGACGTACAATTCCATGCGGAAGACTACGAAATGTGTCCGCCTGATGCCGAGAAGGTCCAAGAGATTTTTGAGGAACTCGAATTCCGAAGACTAAAGGATCAGTTCATCAAATTATTCACCGAAGAAGCGGAAGCGACCACTCAGGTAACCAGTACCCAAACCGCCAAGGAAGAGGCCAAGGTGGCAGGCAGTGGTCAGTTTACCCTATTTGGTGGCGACCCTTCGGAGGCCGCGGCCACCATCAAGGATGTAAACAGCCGATTGACCATTGGCGACGTACCCCATTTTTATCAGAAGGTTCAGGATGGCAAGGGCATGGAACTTTTTCTGGAAATGCTGATGAAGCAACCCTCCGTCTGTTTTGATACCGAGACCACTTCCCTGAATCCGTTGGAAGCCGAATTGGTGGGTATTGCCTTTAGTTGGTCGCCCGGCAAAGGGTTTTATGTGCCCTTCCCCAACAATCAAAATGATGCACAACCATTGATTGAAAAATTGCGCCCCTTCTTTGAATCGGAAACCATTGAAAAGGTGGGGCAAAACCTCAAATATGACATCAAAGTGATGCAAAATTATGGTGTAGAGGTCAAAGGAAAATTGTTCGATACCATGCTGGCCCACTACCTCATCAACCCCGATATGCGTCACAACATGGATGTGCTGTCCGAGACCTACCTCAACTATACGCCCATTTCCATCACCGAACTCATTGGAAAAAAAGGCAAAAACCAACTCAGTATGCGCGATGTTCCTTTGGAAAAGCAAACAGAATATGCTGTGGAAGACGCCGATATCACGTTTCAACTGGGGCTAAAGTTTACTCCAGAACTCAAGGAAGCCCATACGGACAAATTGTTTGATGAGATTGAAATTCCGTTGCTCCGCGTGCTGGCGGATATGGAGCTGGAAGGTATCAATCTGGACAAGGATTATCTAGGTGGCCTTTCGGAACAATTGGATAAGGACATTGCGGAACTGGAAAAGAAAATCTATGCTGATGCCGGCGAAGAATTCAACATTGCCTCCCCCAAACAGTTGGGCGACATCCTTTTTGGCAAGTTGAAATTGGTGGACAAACCGAAAAAAACCAAAACAGGTCAGTTTTCCACTTCGGAAGATGTGCTGTCCTACTTGGCCAAGGACCACGAAATCATCAAAAACGTGTTGGACTACCGTGGATTGGCAAAACTAAAAAGCACCTATGTGGATGCGCTGCCCAACGAAGTCCAGCAAAAAACAGGTCGGGTACATACCGATTATATGCAAACGGTGGCTGCAACGGGGCGTTTGAGCAGCAACAATCCGAACTTGCAAAACATCCCCATCCGTACCGAGCGTGGACGGCAAGTTCGCAATGCCTTTATCCCAAGGGACGAGAATTACGTCCTCTTGGCGGCGGATTACTCCCAAATTGAGCTGCGCATTATTGCCGCCCTGAGTGAGGAGGACACCATGATTTCTGCCTTTAAAAATGGGGAGGACATTCACGCTTCCACCGCATCCAAAGTTTTTAATGTACCGATTGAGGAGGTGACCCGCGAACAGCGTAGCAACGCCAAAACGGTGAACTTCGGCATTATTTATGGGGTGTCGGCCTTCGGGTTGAGCAACCAAACGGATTTGAGCCGTTCCGAAGCCAAGGAATTGATCGACACCTACTACAAGACCTATCCCAAATTGCGCAATTACATCAGCGAGCAAGTGGATTTTGCCCGTGAGCACGGCTATGTGCAAACGGTGTTGGGCCGTCGCAGATATTTAAAGGATATCAATGCGGGGAACCAAGTGGTGCGTGGCGCAGCGGAACGTAACGCCGTAAACGCTCCCATTCAAGGAAGTGCAGCGGATATTATTAAGATCGCGATGATCAACATCCATAAAAAGCTTTCCGAAGGAAAGTACAAGACCAAAATGCTGCTGCAAGTACACGATGAATTGGTGTTCGATTGCTACAAACCGGAATTGGACAAGATGAAACAACTCATCAAATCGGAAATGGAGAATGCCTATAAACTCTCCGTACCGCTAGATGTGGAAGTGGGTATTGGCGAGAATTGGTTGGAGGCGCATTAAGGCATATTTTTTGATTTCTCTTTTTTTATGGAAAAGCATTTTGCAATATTCTTACTTGTTTGCTTCACTGCACTTTTTTTTAGTTGTAATAATTCACTGGAGAATAACCAAGATGACAAGTTGAGTAAGTTGACTTCTTCAAAGATATTTTCAGATAAATTTTTAGAGTTTCAAGGTGACCCTGATTTTGAAGTAATTAATCTTGAAAACGTTGCAAATTTTAACACCTTGATTGATCGAATGCAAACATTATCCTGTAAGAATAAATATACAGGCATCACTTATCAGTTTAATGATACAATATATAATCAATATGGGTATACAGAGTGCCCAACTAGTGGAGTCATTTCATGCTTCATGAATTCAAATCAAATACACATAAAAAATGATTCCTTAAGGAATTATCGAATTTCCTCGGATAAATTTTATTCAATCGAGTCACTTACAGACCAATTGAAAACAATGAACGCTGTAGATTATTATGATTCAGGTGGTAAAACAGTCTTAAAACAGATTTTAATTTTTCTACACATCGAAGAGCACTATCCTATTTCGAAAACTAAAGAGGTGCTTGCTGAGATTCAAAAACAGTTTGATAAGGCAAACGAAACAATGGGAAATAAGTATTATCGGCATTTGATTTTTTTTGAGAAATATGACTACACAGATATTCCTCCACCTCCTCCACCGCCCGAGTTTCTAGATTAGCAAAATTTTTATCTCAAAAGCAAAACCAATAATTTTAGCTTTTAACCTTTGATTGATGCTTGGACAAGTACGAACACAATAGTGGTTATAAAATTTAAAAAATGAAACCCTCCAACCACATCCTCCCCATCATCGTGCTATCGCAATTCTGCTGCACCTCACTTTGGTTTGCGGGCAATGGGGTGATGCGCGATTTGGTTGCCACATTTGGGTTAAGTGAAAGCGCTGTGGGACATTTGACCTCAGCGGTGCAGTTTGGGTTTATCGTGGGTACTTTGGTATTTGCCATTTTATCCATTGCCGATCGGTTTTCGCCATCCAAGGTATTTTTTGGCTGTGCTGTTTTGGGTGCACTCTTTAATTTGGGTGTGGTTTGGGATGGTAACGGACTGGCGAGCATCTTATCCTTTCGTTTTTTTACGGGCTTTTTCCTCGCGGGTATCTACCCCGTAGGTATGAAGATAGCCGCAGATTACTACGAAAAAGGATTGGGCAAATCCCTTGGCTATTTAGTGGGAGCACTGGTGGTTGGCACCGCATTCCCTCATTTACTCAAGGAAATGACCCATACCTTGCCTTGGAACACCGTGCTGGTGTCCACTTCCGGCTTGGCCGTTTTGGGTGGCAGTCTAATGATAACGCTCGTTCCCAATGGTCCCTACCGAAAACGCAGCCAACAGTTTCAATTATCCGCCTTTATCCAAGTGTTCCAAAACCGAAGTTTCCGCTCGGCAGCCTTTGGCTATTTTGGACACATGTGGGAGTTGTACACTTTTTGGGCCTTTGTCCCGATTATGCTTCAAACCTATGCGCTGGTCCATCCAAATACCCACTTTCCCGTTCCCTTATTGTCCTTTGTCATTATTGCGGTTGGTGGCTTGGCCTGTGTAATGGGTGGTTATCTGTCGCAAGTGGCCGGAACCAAACGCGTGGCCTCGATGGCCCTCCTGCTTTCCGGGCTTTGTTGTTTGATTTCTCCCCTACTTTTCATGCAAGGTTCAGCTACTCTCTTCATCGCCTTTTTACTGTTCTGGGGCATGGTGGTGATTGCCGATTCCCCGCTCTTCTCCACCTTGGTGGCCCAAAACGCTTCTGCAGAAATCAAAGGCACTGCTCTGACCATTGTAAATTGTATCGGCTTTGCCATAACCATTGTTAGCATTCAATTGGTGAACGAGCTGCGGATATGGTCCAACTCCAACATGGTTTACATGGTTTTGGCCCTAGGTCCCCTTTTTGGACTTATGGCTTTGGCTTCGAAGAAAAAGGGCTGAAACGACACCAAGACCAACAAAACCTCATCGAATTAATCCGTATCTTGGGGCATCCATTTAAAAACCAAACTAGGCTACATGAAGACTATCAAACTACTATTGGCATGCCTCATCCTGGCAAGCTGTGGCAACCCAAAAACTGAAACCGAAGAAACTACCCAATCTCCAGAGACCGCATCAAACCAACGCGAATTCTATCAACTAAAAATCTACACCTTCAGCTCCGAAGAACAAGAGGCCACGGTGGACCATTACCTGGAAAACGCTTTTATACCCGCTGTAAAAAGACAGGGTATTGACAAGGTCGGGGTTTTTAAATCACGTCCAACCGAAACAGATACGGTACAGAAAACCTTTGTGCTGTTACCTTTTGAAGACTTGGAACAATTTCGGGCGTTGGAGGAAAACATTATGAATGACAGCACCTACGCAAGCACTGTAAGTACATATATCGATGCGAACTACGATAATCCCCCTTATGATCGTATCCAATCCATCCTGATGCGAGCCTTTCCCGATATGCCCCAAATGAAAACACCCAATTTGGACAGTCCAAGGTCGGAACGGGTCTATGAACTCCGTAGTTATGAATCTCCTACGGAAAAATATTATTGGAACAAGGTGGATATGTTCAATGCTGGTGGCGAAATACCACTTTTTGACCGATTGGACTTTCAAGCTGTGTTTTACGGTGAAGTGCTCTCCGGACCCAAAATGCCCAACTTAATGTACATGACCACCCATGCCGATATGGATACCAGAAACCAACATTGGGATGCCTTTGTAAACTCTCCCGAATGGAAAGAGCTCATTGCCATGCCCAAATACAAGAACAATATGTCGCATATTGATATGTGGTTCCTCTACCCTACCGAGTATTCCGATTATTAGTTAAACAAAACTGGTATCAGATGACGGAATTGATTTTTTTCACCAGTAAAACCTGCGGGGTTTGCAAGGTCCTGAAGCCTAAACTCCTTGAAGCGGTTCAAGCAAACTTCCCAAAAGTGAGCATCCGTTTGGTGGATGTGGAAGAGGAAGAGGAGTTTACCGGGCAGTCCATGGTGTTTACCCTTCCCGTGGTCATCATTAAGGTCGATGGCAGGGAAATGTACCGCTTTGCGCGAAGCTTTTCGGTCTACGAAGTATTGGAAAAACTGAAACGGTTGAGTGCCGTATCCTCTTAAATCAGATTTATACCTTGGTCGGATACCTTCATCGTTTTATGTATTTTTAAGGCACTAGGAAAGTATCCCAATAATTAGTTAGTAACCTCAAACCAATCCCATGAGAAAAATATATATTTTAGGAATTGCATTATTGGCAACGGCACAACTACTGTCCCAAGAAGGCACGTTATTGTTGCGCGAGCCCACCTTGAGCAACAATTCCGTGGTGTTTGTGCACGCCAACGACCTTTGGAAGGCCTCCCTTAGCGGTGGCGAAGCCCAACGACTTACGAGCGGGGTAGGCAACGAATCCGATCCCCGTTTTTCCAAGGACGGAAAATGGATCGCTTTTACCGCAGAATACGACGGCAACAGCGATGTGTACGTGCTACCTTCGGATGGGGGCACACCCAAACGGATCACCTTTCATCCTGCCATGGACGAAGTCCAAGGGTGGACACCAGAAGGTAACATCCTATTTCGTTCAACACGAAATGCAAGGCCGACCATGACCAGTCAGTTTTTTACCGTTTCACCAAACGGAGGACTGCCCAAAGCCTTGGAAATTCCCAGAGGGGCCTATGGCAATATTTCTGCGGATGGTTCACATATCGCCTACACTCCCATCACTTCGTGGGATCCCGAGTGGCGAAACTACCGTGGTGGACAGGCCATGCCCATTTGGATCGTGAATTTGGACACCTACGAACTAATGACCACCCCTCAATTGGACCAAGAACGCCATTTGTACCCCGTGTGGTCGGGCAACAAGTTGTATTATCTATCGGAACGAGACTATACCAGCAACGTATGGAGCTACGATATCAATACCAAGACCGAGGAACAGATCACATTTCACAAAAAATTTGATGTGAAGAATTTGGATGTCCGTGGCAACCAATTGGTCTATGAGCAAGGAGGTCGCTTACACCTTATGGACCTAAACTCAAGGCAAAGCAATCCTTTGACCATTACCGTGAAGGGCGATCTGAACTTCAGCCGTGAGCGATGGGAAGAGGTCTCTGCGAATTCGGTGCGAAACGCCAACATTTCTCCCAATGGAAAAAGGGCCATTTTTGAACATCGTGGCGATATTTTCACCTTCCCGAAAGAAGAAGGTAGCTGGAGAAACCTAACCCAATCCTCCGGGGTAGCGGACAGGTATCCCGTGTGGTCGCCAAAAGGCGATAAAATTGCCTGGTTTTCTGACCGGAGCGGGGAATATCAACTGGTAGTATCCGATCAATATGGGAACGACCAGAAATCCTATCCTTTGGAAAACCCTACCTTTTACTTTCAGCCCGATTGGTCCCCGAACGGAAAACTGATTGCCTATACCGATACGGATTACAATATGTGGTATGTGAATATTGAATCCGGAAAAGTGGTCAAGGTCGATACAGACCGGTATGCCCACCCAAACAGGACCATGAATCCCGTTTGGTCGCCCGATAGCCGCTGGATAACCTACGAAAAACAACAGGACAGTCATTTTAAAGCTGTTTTTATTTACGACACCCAGACCGGAAAAACGGTTCAGGTTACCGAAGGAACGGCTGATGCCACAAGCCCCATTTGGGATGTATCCGGCGAATACCTATACTTTTTGGCCAGTACCGATTACGGTCTGGCATCGGGTTGGTTGGACATGAGCTCCTACGATCCAGGCGTAACCCGTAGTTTGTACGCCTTGGTATTGAGCGCTTCGGGCAAGGCACCGAATCTTCCCGAAACAGACGAGGAAAGCTCCGAACCGGAAAAAGACACCTCGGATAAGGGTGGTAAATCCAAAAAAAAGGACAAAAAAGAAGAAGGGCCTGCTTCAAAGCCCGTAGTAATCGATTTTGCCAATATTCAAGATCGGGTAGTGGCACTGGAACTTCCTGCAAGAGACTATCAATTTTTGCAGCCTGGTCCCGAAAAACAAATTTTTGTGGCTGAATCGGTTCCCAATACCTCTGGCCTAAAAGTGCATTCTTATGATGTTGCCAAAGAAAAAGCCACTGATTTTGCCGAAGGCGTCAATTTTATGCGAACCTCTACGAATGGAGCTCATGCATTGGTCAAAAATGCAGGCGGTTGGATGATTACCGATACCAAAGCCTCCCCAAAACCAGAGGATAAGCTCACCATCAATGCCCAAATAAAAATTGATCCCCAAGCGGAATACGCACAGATCTTTAAGGAAGGTTGGCGCTACATGAGGGATTTTCTTTATGTCGATAACGTCCACGGTGCACCCTGGGACAAAGTGTACAGCTGGTACCAACCATGGATCAAACATGTAAAGCACCGAACCGACCTTAACTATGTGGTCGATATTCTGAGCGGAGAGGTGGCCATTGGACACTCCTACGTTTCTGGTGGAGACATGCCGGATGTGGACCGAGTTCCCGTGGGTCTTTTGGGAGCGGATTTTGAGGTGAACAACGGCCACTATCAAATCAAAAAAATATACACGGGCGAACACTGGAATCCAGAATTGCGCGCTCCCTTGGCCATGCCAGGCTTGGACGTTCAGGAAGGGGATTATCTAGTGGCCATCAACGGCAAAACGCTCTCCGCGGACCAAAATATGTATGAATTGCTGGCACAGACCGCAAACCGCACCATTAATATCAACGTAAACAGCAAGCCAAGCATGGACGGTTCCCGAATGCTTACGGTGAAACCCGTCGCCAACGAGTACCAACTGCGTTATATGGACTGGGTGGAGGAAAACCGTAGGAAGGTGGACGAACTGTCGGACGGAAAATTGGCCTATGTGTACATCCCGAACACCAGCGGAAATGGTTTCCGTAGTTTCAACAAATACTACTTCTCCCAACAGGATAGGAAAGGGGTTATTTTGGATGAGCGGAACAATGGTGGCGGTTCGGCAGCCGATTATATGATCGATATTATGGCCAGGGAACCTTTTGGGTATTTCAACAGTAAAGCCAATGACAACCGCCCTTGGACCAGTCCCATAGCAGGTATTTGGGGACCCAAGGTGATGATCATCAACGAACGTGCCGGTTCTGGAGGGGATTTATTGCCCTATATGTTCAAGGAAAAAGGATTGGGACCTTTGGTAGGAACCCGAACCTGGGGCGGACTGGTAGGCACATGGGACACCCCGCCCTTTATTGATGGAGGACGAATGGTAGCTCCCCGAGGTGGCTTTTACAACAATGATGGCGAATGGGATGTGGAAGGCAAAGGGATTTCCCCGGACATCGAAGTGATCCAATCGCCAAAAGAAGTGGTTGCTGGAAAGGACCCCCAATTGGAACGTGCGGTACAAGAAGCATTGAAACTCCTGGAAACCCAAGAATTTATAATGAAGCCAGAACCGGATGCCCCAGTGCGATGGAAGCGGCCCGCCGGCTATGATGGAGAA
The DNA here is from genome assembly GCF_040112705.1 of Flagellimonas sp. MMG031. Classification (NCBI taxonomy): domain Bacteria; kingdom Pseudomonadati; phylum Bacteroidota; class Flavobacteriia; order Flavobacteriales; family Flavobacteriaceae; genus Flagellimonas; species Flagellimonas sp. MMG031. The sequence goes on along the minus strand of NZ_CP157804.1, from coordinate 1,214,609 downwards.
GGCAATCAATAATTAGGAACACAAAACACACTTCAAATTAAAAAAGGCACCAACTGGTGCCTTTTTCATTCTTTCTCATAACTTGGTGATCAATTGCCAAAACTATTGGCCAATCGTGGTCTTTGACTTTTGCTCCCCATAAACAAATCCGTAAGCGGTTTAAAGTGTCGCTTCCACTGGTAGGGAGCAAAGTCAAACCATAACTTTACTTCTGGGGTTTTTCCGTTCTCTACCACAAATCCGTTCTCAATGTGGAAATCCAAACGGTTGAACGCATTGGCAGATTCTTCCATCCCATCTTCGTAAATAAAGTGGTTGCCCCAGTCCGCCAAATAAAAACGTAGTGCCTTATACGAGCCTTCAGGAAGGGAAAGCACGCTTTTGGAATGAATGAAATTTCCTGACGCAACTCCCTTAAGGTTCACCGGGTTCTGACCTGGAAAATCCAAGATGAAATGTTCTTTCCCCTGCTCATCAATGGCAGAGAATCGCGTTATATTCAGGTTCATTTCCGAAACCTTGAGGTCGTTTACGACATCGTTCTTCAAAATCAATTCAGCTACTTGGGTACTCCTTTCGTACCAGCCCGCCATCACACTCGGTGTGTAATAGGGTGTAGCCCATATAGTTGGATAAACATTTGTTGTCTTCATAGCTATGTATATCTATAAGTTATACGGGTACAAAGTTGCGGTGGTTTTATACGCCCTACGTCCATTAGATTATCCAGTTTATATGCTGAATTAACCTAAAATCCATTTTTTAAGATTTCTTTAGGGTAAAATGGCATAAAACTGTCTTCCATATGCAATACCTCACTATCTTTCTGCAGTATGAAAATCAACTATATTTTTCTGTTGTTGGCATTGGTCGCCGAAATCATCGGGACCATTGGAGGCTTTGGTTCTTCCGTCTTCTTCGTGCCCTTGGGCAACTTTTATTTTGATTTTTATTCGGTGCTCGGAATGACGGCCATTTTTCATCTCTCCAGCAATGTGAGCAAGATTTTCCTGTTCAAAAAAGGTCTGGACAAAAAACTGCTGCTCTATATTGGCATACCGTCCGTACTTTTTGTGATTGTTGGCGGATTCCTGTCCAAAATCGCTGATAGCGCCATCCTTGAAATTGTGCTGGGCGCATTCTTGGTGGTTTTTAGCCTACTGTTTCTGATCAAAAGTGAAATCGTGATACTTCCCAATAAAAAAAATTCCATCATCGGAGGGGCCCTATCGGGTTTTTCTGCGGGACTTTTGGGAACGGGAGGGGCCATTCGCGGACTTACCATGGCAGCCTTTAATTTGGAAAAAAGCGCCTTTATTGCCACTTCGGCATTTATCGATTTTATGATTGATTTTTCACGGACCTTTGTCTACTATGGCAATGGATATATTGGCAAACAAGAACTGATGTACCTGCCATTTTTATTCGCCATTGGCTTAATCGGCACTTATCTAGGCAAAAGAATACTGCATTACATTCCCCAAGAAAGGTTCCGTAAGCTCAGTTTGATTTTTATTTTGCTGATTGGACTGGCCACCATAACCAAGTTGGCTTTTGACTATTGGTCCATGTCCGCCTCGTAGTTATCCCCCATTTGATCCAATACCTTTAAAAAGATCTCAAATTCGGAAGGGTCTACATCTTTAAGTGCCAATTTTCGCAATTGTAGGGCACTGGGCAAGGTCAAATCCAAGATTTCTTGTCCTTTTGGGGTCAATTCCAATTTAAATCGCTTTTGGTCACCTTCAAAGCGAGTCTTGGAAATCCATCCTTTTTTCTCCAGACCACCGATAACTCGGGAAGTGGTGGCCCGATTGCGGAAGTTTTCGTTTACAATATCCCGCTGGCTGGCATCATCACCCAACTGATGGATTTGATAGAGAATCACCCATTGTTCAATGGTCGTATCCACCCCAAGTTCATCAAACTTGCGCAAATAGGCTTTTTGAATTTTTCGGAGCACCAAATCCAAATGGAACCCCATCCCCTGTATTTCATCTATACGACTGAGCATGTACTTAAGAATAGCCACAAAAATAGGGATTCCGAAGCAGTATGTCCACATGGTATGGGCAACTGGAATTTTAACGCAATTTTCTGTTGGTAAAATCGCTTTCCTATTCCAATTTTATTATTTTTGTTGTTGATGCAACAAAATAAGACTAAACCGTAAAAATATAAACGAATCATGGAAACATCAACACTTCCAAAAGGAGCAAATACATCAGAGGATTTTATGCCGATAAACGGCACGGACTACGTGGAACTCTACGTAGGGAATTCCAAACAAGCTGCACACTACTACAAAACGGCTTTTGGCTTTCAATCCTATGCACAGGCCGGACTTGAAACAGGACTAAAGGACCGCGAAAGCTATGTGGTAGTCCAAGATAAAATCCGTTTGGTACTGACTTCCCCTTTGAAGAGCGGAACCGAAATCGGAAAGCACATCGACAAGCACGGAGATGGCGTAAAAGTGGTGGCCCTTTGGGTAGATGATGCAACAGTAGCATACAACAATGCCATGGAACGCGGAGCTACATCCTACATGGAACCCACTGTGGAGGAAGACAAGGACGGAAGAGTGGTACGTTCCGGAATATACACCTACGGGGAGACCGTTCATATTTTTGTGGAACGTAAAGACTACAACGGAACCTTTTTGCCCGGTTTCAAAAAATGGGAAACACCCGACTACAATCCAGAGTCAACCGGTCTCAAGTTTGTGGACCACATGGTGGGCAATGTAGGGTGGAACAAAATGAACCATTGGGTAAAATTCTATGAAGACGTTTTGGGATTCAAGAACATTCTTTCTTTTGATGACAAGGATATTTCCACCGACTACACGGCTTTGATGAGCAAGGTAATGAGCAATGGAAACGGTCGTATCAAATTCCCGATCAATGAACCTGCCGAAGGGAAGAAAAAATCACAGGTAGAAGAGTACTTGGATTTCTATGAGGATGAAGGGGTACAGCACATTGCCGTTGCCACAGACGATATCATTAAAACTGTTCGCGATCTAAGAAGTCGGGGCGTGGAGTTCCTAAGGGTACCGGCTACCTACTACGACGCAGTTAGCGACCGTGTTGGGGAAATTGACGAGGATATCGCTCCCTTAAAAGAGCTTGGTATCTTGGTAGACCGCGATGATGAAGGCTATTTGCTGCAGATTTTCACCAAACCCGTGGAACCCAGACCGACCATGTTCTTCGAAATTATCCAAAGAAAGGGCGCACAATCCTTCGGAAAGGGTAACTTTAAAGCACTGTTCGAAGCCATCGAACGTGAGCAAGAGCTACGCGGCACCTTGCATTAATCAAAGTAAAAGGAATGGGTTATGAACTGTTGAATTTCAGGTTTATAACCCATAACTTTAAACTCAAATTCGAGAAAAATGCCTATTTATCATAAACTCGGGAAAATTCCGCAAAAGCGGCACACCCAATTCGAGAAACCCGAAGGCGGCCTATATTATGAGCAGCTTTTTGGGACTATCGGTTTTGATGGGATGTCCTCCCTTTCCTATCACATCCACAGGCCTACGCAGGTCAAGGAAATCGGAAAAGCTATGGACGCTAGCCCAAAGATTGCCGTGGAAAAGAACATCACCAGCCGAAAGTTCATCGGTTTTGATGTAGCGCCCAAAGATGACTTTTTGGAGGCGCGCGAACCTCTTTTGGTGAACAATGACGTTCATGTGGGCTTGGCAGCACCCAGAAAATCGGTGACCGACTACTTTTACAAAAATGCCGATGCTGACGAAATGCTCTTTATCCACAAAGGCTCGGGAACCTTGAAAACCTTTTTGGGAAACATCCCTTTCGAATATGGGGACTACCTCATCATTCCACGAGGGATGATTTACCAGATAGAGTTTGATACCGAGGATAACCGCATTTTATTTGCGGAATCATTCCATCCTATTTATACCCCAAAACGCTATCGAAATTGGTTTGGACAATTATTGGAGCACTCCCCTTTCTGTGAGCGCGACTACAAATTGCCACAGGACCTCGAGACCTTTGATGAAAAAGGAGAATTTTTGATGAAAATCAAAAAACAGGGCATGTTGCACCAACTGGTCTATGCTACGCATCCATTTGATGTGGTGGGATGGGACGGTTACAACTTCCCTTACGGATTCTCCATCCATAATTTTGAACCGATTACAGGACGCGTTCATCAACCGCCACCTGTACACCAAACGTTTGAAACAGGCGCATTTGTGGTCTGTTCGTTCTGTCCAAGGCTATACGATTATCATCCAAAATCCATTCCAGCGCCCTACAACCACTCCAATATAGATTCGGACGAAGTGCTGTATTATGTTGATGGTGACTTTATGAGCCGGACGGGTATTGGACCAGGATATATTTCCCTGCACCCTGCGGGTATTCCACACGGACCACACCCCGGCACCTACGAGGCAAGTATTGGCAAAAAAGGTACGGAGGAACTGGCAGTGATGATAGACACCTTCAAACCCTTGCAGGTTACGGAGAACGCCCTTAAAATCGATGATGGCAAGTACTATAAATCGTGGTTGGAGTAACATAAATTCATTAAGGCCTTCTGTCATTTCGAGCGCAGTCGAGAAAAGAAGGCCTAAGTATTGCTCTCAACTGCGCTCGAGCTGACATATTTACCCTCAGATGATTATAGATATACCCGAAAATTCAGACTTTTCGATTCACAATATCCCCTTTGGGATTTTTTCCACCCAAGACCGAAGCCCTCGCATTGGTGTGGCCATAGGAGAGCATATTTTGGATTTGGCCGCCGTGGCCGAACTGGATGTGTTCGACTTCAATACGGCATTGTTGGAAAAGGACACCCTGAACGATTTTATTTCCCTCGGGAAAGAAATCACCACCCGTGTCCGTAAAAAAATCCAGCATTGGATCAAGGATGACAATTCTGTTTTGGCCGGAAAGCCAGAACTCTTTGTGAAGCAGTCCGAAGCCCAGATGCATATACCCGTTGCAGTTGGAGATTATACCGATTTTTATTCCAGCTTGGAGCATGCCACCAATGTAGGGAAAATGTTCCGCGACCCGGAGAATGCCCTTTTGCCCAATTGGAAGCACATTCCCGTGGGTTACCATGGCAGGGCCAGCTCCATTATTGTGAGCGGACAACCCATTCACCGTCCCAAAGGACAGACCATGCCCAACGGAGCAGAATCACCTGTGTTTGGGCCTACCAAACGTTTGGATTTTGAACTGGAAATGGGATTTATCTGCGGAAAAGAGACAAAGCTTGGTGAATCCGTTTCCACCGCCAATGCCGAGGATTATATCTTCGGACTGGTGCTGTTCAACGACTGGTCGGCACGTGATATCCAAAAATGGGAATATGTACCGCTAGGGCCTTTTTTGGCCAAGAACTTCGCTTCATCCATTTCACCTTGGGTAGTGACATTGGAAGCTTTGGAACCTTTCAAGTTGGCAGGGCCCAAACAAGAACCTGAAGTATTGCCCTATCTTACATATGAGGGCAAAAAGAATTACGACATCAACCTAGAAGTGGGCATCACACCGGAAGAGGGCAAAGAAACCACGGTTTGCCAAAGCAATTTCAAACATATGTACTGGAACATGGCCCAACAATTGGCGCATCATACCGTAAATGGGTGCAACATCAATATCGGGGATATGATGGCCTCGGGAACCATCTCCGGTAAAGAGGAAAGCAGTTTCGGTTCCATGCTCGAATTGTCGTGGGGAGGTACCCAACCCATCCAACTAAAAGACGGAAGCGAACGTAAATTTATTGAAGATGGCGACACAGTGACCATGCGAGGTTACGCCCAAAATGGCGATATTCGAGTCGGATTTGGCGAAGTTTCTGCCAAAGTGTTGCCTGCGAAATGATTTTGGTGGCCGAGCGGAGTCAGAGCCACTGAATGGTGACTTCGACTACGCTCAGTCTCCTAGATATAAAATGAATTGAGATTTTCGCCTTCGCGGAAATGATAGAAAACCAAAATATGATCAAAACCTTAGACCCAACTACCATACCCCAGCCGGAACTGTACACTATTTTGTCCACCGCAGTGGCACCAAGGCCGATTTGCTTTGCCAGTACCGTGGATGCCGAAGGTAACGTCAATCTGAGCCCGTACAGTTTTTTTAACGTCTTTAGTTCCAATCCGCCAGTAATGGTGTTTTCGCCAACGCGAAGCGGCAGGGACAATTCCTTAAAACATACGCATCAAAATGTGGTGGAAGTGCCGCAAGTGGTCATCAATGTGGTGAACCACAAAATGGCGGAGCAAATGTCGCTCTCCAGCACGGCCTACGACAAAGGGGTGAACGAATTCGTGAAAGCCGGCTTTACCGAAGTGCCTAGTGTGAAGGTAAAACCCCCGCGTGTGGGCGAGGCTCCCGTATCCTTTGAATGTACGGTTTTGGAAGTAGTGGAAATTGCGCAAACCCCCGGAGCGGGAAATTTGATCATCGCTCAGGTGGATATGATCCATATCAACGATGAGTACTTAACGGATGATGTATTGGACACCGAAAAGTTGGATTTGGTAGGTCGTATGGGAGGTAATTGGTACATCAGGGCGATTAAAGAGTCCCTGTTCGAGATTCCAAAGCCTATCCGCAGTCAGGGTATAGGTGTTGATGCATTGCCCAAAGGGATTCGCGAAAGCGAAGTGCTTACGGGAAACAATTTAGGACGATTGGGGAATCTGGAAAGCATTCCATCCACAGCGGATATTAAAAAAATTATTGAAAAGGAGGGTGTACAAAGCACCTCCAAAACCGAACTACATACCTTGGCCAAACAATTGTTGGAAGAGGGCGATACGGAAAAGGCGATGGCTTATTTATTGTTTGCGGAAAACTTATGATGTCCATATTTGACAATTTTGGACATAATCTGTAATTTTGAGAGGACAGAATAGGTGTATTATGAATATCAGTTTCACAAAAAAACAGGAAGAATATATTGCCCAACAGGTAGCAACAGGCGAATACCAGAATAATAGCGAAGTGATACGCGATGCCTTGCGCTTGCACAAAATCTACAGGGAAAAAGTGATTGATGACCTTAGAAGGGAAATCGAGAAAGGTTGGAACGGACCGGATAGTCCAAGAACGATGGAAGAAATTATTGCTTCAAAGAAGAAAGGGTGATTGACCGGTATGTATTATCGCAAGAAGCGGATAACGACATTGAAGCTATTTTCGCCTACGGGGAAACTAAATTTGGTTTCACACAAGCCATTTCATATTTGATTGGATTGAACGAGCACTTCGAAGCCATCGCACAGAACCCCGATATTGGGAAGGAAAGAAATGAAATTAAAGATGGCCTTTTCAGTTTTCCTTTCAACTCCCATATCATCTTCTATAGAAAAATGAAGAATAGGGTTCGTATCGTTCGGGTATTGTATGGAGGAAGGGATTTGAAAAATTTTTTAACCGATAGTTAAATGCAAAAAGATATTACATCCATATTCAAGGCCCATTTGGTGCCCAAAGAGGTTTACAAAGGTGGAAAAAATATTCCGCCATCACATAAAAAAATTTACAAGTTGTCCTCCAACGAGAATCCTCTGGGGGCATCGCCCAAGGCCCTAGCTGCCATGAAAGCTGTATTGGACAAGGTCGATATTTACCCCGACCAAACCGATATCCGTTTGCGCGAAGCCTTGGTCCAAGATTTTGACGGCCAGTTGAGCGCCGACCAGTTTCTGTGCGGGAATAGCGGGTCGGAGGTTATTGATATTGTTCTCCGAGCGTTCATCAACGAGGGAGACGAAGTGATTTTTTCGAATCCCTGCTTCCTGCCCTACTCCGTCTTTTCAAGGTGGTACGGTGCCAAACAAGTAGACATACCGCTTCTATCCCCGAATTACGATTTGGATGTGGAAGGTATTTTGAATGCCATCACCGAGAAAACCAAGATCATTTTCTTGACCAGTCCCAACAACCCTACGGGCACCTATATTCCAAAATCCGTAATGGACGATTTTATCGCCCGTGTTCCCAAGAATATTGTGGTTGTATTTGATGAGGTCTATCGCCATTTTGCGGATGCGGATGATTATGTCACAGCATTACCGTATGTATTGGAAGGTTATAATGTGATTGGACTGAACAGTTTTTCCAAAACTTATGGTTTGGCAGGGCAACGCATTGGGTATGGCTACACCACCGCCACTATTGCCAATTATGTTCGTTTGATTCACAAACCCTTTTTGTTACCATTAACTTCCATTGAGGCTGCGATTGGAGCTTTGAACGACAAGGAGTTCATTGACAAGACCGTAAAGACCGTTTTGGAAGGCAGAACTTATATCGCCAAGGCATTTGACCAACTCGGAATAAAATACTGGCCCAGTCAAGCCAACTTTTTTATCATAGACCCGCCACTTCCCGAGATGGAGTTTACGGATAAAATGATGGAAGAAGGCATTATGGTGCGCCCGGTTTCTCAATTTGGCGCTCCAGGCAAGGTAAGGATTACGGTAGGCGATGCAGAGGCGAACGCTGCTTTAGTGAAAGCGCTAGAGAAAATAGCTGGACACGGGTAACAGCTCTTACTTTACCGAAGCTAAACTTCCATACCCAGCATAATGCATAAGATTGAATTCTAAAAAAGCAGAAAAATATTCCCAATCAACCGTTTGTAATTCAATCTAATAATTGTACATTTGCAGCCCGTTATTCGGGAAAGGTTATTAAATCAATAATATTCGAGAAGTGGATACATTAAGTTATAAAACTATTTCCGCCAATAAATCTACTGTTGACAAACAATGGTTATTGGTTGATGCTGAAGGACAGACCTTGGGAAGATTGGCGTCTAAAGTAGCCAAAATACTTAGAGGGAAATACAAGACCAACTTTACCCCCCATGTGGATTGTGGAGATAATGTTATTGTTATCAACGCTGAGAAAATCGACATGACCGGTAACAAATGGGACGAGAAAGAATACCAAAGGTATACTGGGTATCCAGGTGGACAACGTTCCGCTTCCGCTAAAGACGTATTGGCCAAACACCCAGAGCGTATTATCGAAAGTTCCGTAAAAGGAATGCTTCCCAAAAACAAGTTGGGTGCGGACCTCTTCAGAAACCTTAAGGTGTATGCAGGAGCCGAGCACGGACAAGAAGCACAAAAACCAAAAGCTATAAACTTAAACGACTACAAATAATGGAAGTGGTTCATAAGATAGGTAGAAGAAAAACTGCTGTAGCCAGAGTATATGTTTCCGAAGGTTCTGGAAACATCACCATAAACAAGAGAGATCTTAACGATTACTTTACTACCGGTACATTGCAGTACAAAGTAAAGCAACCTTTTGCCCTAACGGAAACCGAAGGTAACTACGATGTAAAAGTAAACGTTTACGGAGGTGGTATCACAGGTCAGGCAGAAGCCGTACGTTTGGCTTTATCAAGAGCTATGTGCGAAATCGATGCGGAAAACAGAGGCATTCTTAAGCCAGAAGGTCTATTGACAAGGGACCCAAGAATGGTGGAAAGAAAGAAATTCGGTCAGAAGAAAGCCCGTAAGAAATTCCAATTCTCCAAGCGTTAATATACATTGGGTCTCGTACCCAACGATATATAAGTTCATTGAAAACCCTGAAAGCGTACACATTTCAGGGTTAAATTTTTAACCAAGTTGTCGTTGTTCCAAAAGGGAATATACATTTCGACTTTTTGGAAACTAGTTTAGCATCTAAATGGGCTGGGCGAACAAATTATTGTGACCACCAGTGCATTGCTACTTACAACGGAACGTAAACTAAGTACAAAAAATGGCAAGTAAAATTGAAGTAAAAGACTTACTGGAAGCAGGTGTGCATTTTGGACACCTAACACGAAAGTGGAACCCCAACATGGCTCCCTACATCTACATGGAGCGTAACGGGATTCACGTTATCAATCTCTACAAAACAGCTGCAAAGCTTGAGGAAGCGAACGAAGCCCTTAAGAAAATTGCCGCTTCAGGAAGAAAAATCCTTTTTGTAGCTACCAAAAAACAAGCTAAGGACATTGTAGCGGACAAAGTATCCAAAGTGAACATGCCGTACATCACCGAAAGATGGCCCGGTGGTATGTTGACCAACTTTGTAACCATTCGTAAAGCTGTCAAAAAAATGGCTGCTATCGACCGCATGAAGAAAGATGGAACGTTCAACACCCTTTCCAAAAAAGAAAGATTACAAGTTGACCGTTTGCGTGCCAAGTTGGAGAAAAACTTAGGCTCCATTGCAGATATGACCCGTTTGCCAGGTGCCCTATTTATTGTGGACACCATGCGTGAGCACATCGCTGTTAAGGAAGCGCAAAAATTGAACATCCCGATTTTCGCCATGGTGGATACCAACTCCGACCCTCGTGACGTAGATTTCGCCATCCCATCCAACGACGATGCCGGTAAATCCATTGAAATTATATTGGAGCACGTAACCAAAGCCGTTGCTGAAGGTTTGGAAGAGCGCAAAAACGATAAAGGAAGCGGAAAAGACAAGGAAGATGACACTACCGATGCGGTAGAGGAAACTCCAAAGAAAAAGGAAAAAGCCGCAGAAGAAAAGCCTGCTAAAAAAGCCGAGGCGGCAGCATCTAAAGAAGAGAAGCCTGCTGAGGAAAAGCCTGCCAAAAAAGAGGCTGAAGCCAAGCCAGAAGACCTTACCAAAATCGAAGGTATAGGACCTAAAGCTGCCGAGGCATTGGTTGCCAATGGCCTAAGCACTTACGCTGCACTAGCGGACACTGACGCTGAAAAAATCAAGGAAATCTTGACCGAAGCCAGTTCAACTTTAGCTCACTTGGACCCAACATCTTGGCCAAAACAAGCCAAAATGGCTGCCGAAGGCAACTGGGACGAACTAAAAGAATGGCAAGACAGCGTTAAAGGCGGAGTTGAATAAACCTGTTGATTTAACATTGTCCTAAACAAGAACACTCTCGTAGTGTTTTACTTTACATAAAATTTAAAAAAGAAAGAAAAAATGGCAAAGATTACTGCCGCAGAGGTAAATAAACTAAGACAAGCTACCGGAGCTGGAATGATGGATTGTAAAAAAGCTTTGGTCGAAGCTGATGGAGATTTTGACCAAGCCATCGAAATCCTAAGAAAGAAAGGTCAAAAAGTTGCAGCCAAAAGAGCTGACAGAGATTCATCTGAAGGTGCTGCCATCGCAAAAGTTAACGATGACAACACTCAGGGCGTGGTTATCTCCCTAAACTGTGAGACCGACTTTGTTGCCAAAAACGATAGCTTTGTAAAGCTTGCAACCGAATTGGCTGATTTGGCAATAGGTTTTGACAAAAAGGAAGACTTTCTAGCCGCTTCTTTCAATGGAATGACCGTTGCGGAAAAATTGACCGAGCAAACCGGTGTGATCGGTGAGAAAATCGAAATCGGAAGCTTTGAAAGATTGAGCGCTCCTTTCGTAGGGTCATACATCCACGCAGGGAACAAAATCGCTACTTTGGTTGGATTGTCCGCCAACGTTGACGGTGCTGCCGAAGCTGCCAAAGATGTGGCCATGCAAGCTGCCGCGATGAATCCTGTTGCATTGAACGAAGAAGGTGTGGACCAGTCCATCATCGACAAAGAAATTGAAATTGCAAAAGATCAATTGCGTCAAGAAGGCAAACCTGAGGAAATGTTGGACAAAATCGCTCAAGGAAAATTGAAGCGTTTCTTTAAAGACAATACTTTGGTGAACCAAGATTTCATAAAAGACAGCAAGCAAAGTGTTGCCCAATATGTAAAATCAGTAGACTCTGCTTTGGAGGTAACTGGTTTCACAAGAGTGGCATTGGGTTAATTCACCACAAGCACAAATACACGAACCGCTTCCCAAAAAGAAGCGGTTTTTTTATGGCCAAACCAAACCTGCAATTCTTCCTATCCCATAAATAATTTTGATTATTTTTGTCCGGACTTCAAGAAACTCTAAATGCATTACAAAAGAATTTTATTAAAATTGAGCGGAGAAGCCCTCATGGGCGAACAACAATACGGTATAGACGCCAAACGATTGGACGAATATGCCGATGAAATAAAATCGGTAATCGAAAAAGGTGTTGAAGTCGCCATCGTAATCGGGGGAGGCAACATTTT